>JAIDVA010000257.1 GCA_029059925.1 Eubacterium sp.
GTATAAATATAAATATTTTCAAATAGCTATTGACATTATATTATCTAAGAGTATAATAATTAAGATATAATTTTGAAAATGGAGTCATTGCATAAAAATGAAAAAAATATTCATAGATGGTAAGGACGGTACAACCGGTCTTAAAATATACAATAGATTTGAAAACAGAGATGATATTGAACTGCTTTTGATTGACAGCAACAAAAGAAAGGATGCCGGAGAACGAGCAAGGCTTATTAATGAAAGTGACATCACATTTCTTTGTCTGCCTGACACGGCATCTATAGAAGCAGTATCACTTGTTGAAAATAAAAACACAAAAATAATCGACACATCGACTGCTCACAGAACATTGCCGGACTGGGCATACGGCTTTGCTGAGCTTAGTAAGGAGCACAGAGAAAAAATTGAAAACGGCAATCGCATTGCCGTTCCGGGCTGTTACGCAAGCGGGTTTAACTCAATCGTTTATCCGCTCGTTAAAAGCGGCTTTATAACACCTGATTATGACATTGTATGCTACGCATTGAGCGGCTATACAGGTGCAGGCAAAAAAGGTATTGCACAGTATGAGGATAAAAACAGAGACATTGAGCTTGATTCACCAAGACTTTATGCACTTACACAGGAGCACAAGCATCTTAAAGAGATGAAGGCTGTAAGCCAGCTGGCAAAAATACCTATCTTCTCCCCTATCATCTGCGATTATCCGCAGGGCATGGTTGTATCCGTTCCTTTGTATACAGACTCAATGAGCAAAAAATATACTGCACAGGATATTTACGAAATGATGAGTGAGCACTATGCAGACTCGGATATAGTAAAAGTCCGACGACCGGGATACACACAGGGTATGATTGGCACAAATAATTTTGCCAATCGTGATGATATGGAAATTGAAATTAACGGAAATGATGACAGAATTCTCATTACCTCACGCTTTGATAATCTCGGCAAGGGTGCATCAGGCGCTGCAATTCAGTGCATGAACATTGCAATGGGTATTGATGAAAAAACAGGATTAAATATAGGAGATTAAGAATTATGAAATATATTGAAGGCGGAATTTGTGCAGCGAAAGGCTTTAAAGCAAGCGGCACATACTGCGGAATAAAAAAGCCGAGCATAGATAATCAGAATCCCGACATCAAGCATAAAAATGATATTTGCCTTTATGTAAGTGATGTCGAATGCAATGCTGCGGCAGTTTACACACAAAATAAGGTAAAGGGCGCACCGATACTTGTTACAAAAAAGAATCTTGAAAAAAGCGGTAACAAAGAAATTGCTGTTATCGCAAATTCAAAAAATGCAAACACCTGCAACGCAGATGGTGAGGAAAAGGCAGACAGAATGTGTCAGCTTGTAGCTGAAGAGCTTAACATCCCGCAGGAGCAGGTTATTGTTGCAAGCACAGGTGTTATCGGTCAGGTTCTCCCGATTGAACCGATTGAAAAGGCTGTACCGATTCTTGCAAAGGAATTAGGCTACAACAAAAATCTTGATGCTGCCACAGCCATTATGACTACGGACACAATCAAAAAAGAATATGCTGTTGAGTTTGAAATAGATGGCACAGTATGTCACTTGGGCGGTATGGCCAAGGGCTCAGGTATGATTCATCCGAACATGGCAACAACACTCAACTTTATTACAACTGACTGTGCAATTTCAGCAGAGCTTTTGCAGAAAGCACTCAGTGAAATTGTTAAGGTAACCTACAACTGTCTGTCTATTGACGGTGATACCTCAACAAATGATATGGTCTGCCTTATGGCAAACGGACTTGCCTTTAATAAAGAGATTACCACTGGGGGTGATGAATACGAGACATTCAAAAAAGCACTCTACGAGGTAATGGCAAATCTTACAAGAATGCTTGCCAAGGACGGAGAGGGTGCAAGCAAGCTGCTTGAATGTATCTGTACAGGCGCACCTGACAAGGACACTGCGATTACCGTTGCAAAGAGCGTCATCTGCTCTTCCCTTTTCAAGGCTGCAATGTTCGGCGAGGATGCAAACTGGGGCAGAGTGCTTTGTGCAATCGGATATGCTGATGCAGAGTTTGATATCAATAAAGTGGATGTTGATTTGAGATCTGACAAAGGTGAAATCAGCGTTTGCAAGGACGGTTCGGGTGTTGAATTCAGCGAAGAAAAGGCAGCTGAAATCTTATCAGCTGATGAAATTTATATTGACATTAATCTGAATCAGGGTGAAGAAAATGCAACTGCATGGGGCTGTGATTTAACCTATGATTATGTAAAGATTAACGGAGATTACAGAACCTGATAACAGACATTTAGGAGAAACAAGCTATGGATATTAACAATGCACAAAAAGCAGAGATAATTGCTCATGCTCTGCCACATATTCAGATGTACAGAAAAAAGATTGTTGTTGTAAAATACGGCGGCAATGCAATGATTAATGATGAGCTTAAAGACTGTCTCTTATACAACTCTGACGCTGCCGAAGATAAGGCTC
>JAIDVA010000258.1 GCA_029059925.1 Eubacterium sp.
CTCAAGCACTAATCCGTTTTTATACATATTTTAACCTTCTTTAATTGTTGTTTTAATTTCAAGATTTATAGGTATAAGAGATGCACTTTCTATACCTTCGTATCTTATTTTGTTTGAATATTCCTGATTTAAAATAATTGACTTAATTATATTTATAACTTCGCCGTGTGTAACAAGAATAATATTGCCTTTATTGTTTTTTCAGATTTTATAAGTTTGTTCCAAGCAGATTTAATTCGTTCATAAAATTCTTTTGGACTTTCACCATTTGGGTAATGTTTATCCCATTCAAGCTTTCTCCAATAAAGATTTGGGAATTTTATGTTGGCAATTTCATTTTTTAGTCCTGCTAAATCACCGTTATTTACCTCCCTGAATTCCGACATGAAATGAATAGGGATGTCTATTTTGTCAGCTAAAATTTTTGCTGTCTGCTGTGCTCGTATTAAATCGCTTGAATATATTTTTGTTATATTGTATTTGTTTTTATTGTTGTACAATTCGATTGCAAGGTTCTCCGATTGTTGAATTCCCTTACTTGTTAAAGCGTGATTGCTCCATCCGCCTCGATAGGTATCATCGTCCTGCCCGTGTCTTACTAAATAAATAATCATAATTCAATAGCCTTTTCCATATACCCGCAGGTGAAAGGGAAGAAATCATATTTCTTAATGTATGTTGTTTTAAATCCGAATTTTTCATACCACACTTTAAGCTTTTTGTTTTCCTCAACAATGCTGATTTCAATTTTTGCACAGCCCTGTTCCTTTGCTTGTTCAAAAGCGTGCTCAAGCAGTTTTTTGCCTATATTGCTGTGCCTGTATTCGGGCAAAACACAAAGGTTGTTAATTTCACATTTGCTTCCATTTAAAACAAGTGAATAGTAACCGATTATTTTATTGGCACTGAAATAGGCATACATCAGCCTACCGCTACTAAGCTGTTTTTCTAATTTGTCAATACCAACGGCAAAGACAACATAGCTTGGCGCATTTTCTTTTGTAATATGAAATTCCTCTGCAACAGTCAAAAAACTTCGCTGTATAACCTGGGCACATTCATCAATATGTGCCTTGTCAATTTGTTTAATCATATTAAACCCTATTACAATATTTCTAAGATTGATTTTAATTCGTCAAAACAGTAATCTGCACAGCTGTTTTGATGATTATGTACGAGTATGGTTTTCATATTGGCATTCTTTCCGCCGATTATATCAGTGACCGGATTATCACCAATCATAATATATTCGTTATTAGGATACAAATTTTTAGCAAGCTCAAATATTTCCAATCTGGGTTTATCATAGCCTGCATTAGCAGATACAATTATGTTATCAAAATATGTGTCTAAATCAAGCTCTTTTATTACCTCAATCAAATCAGGGTAGTTGTTTGACAGAATAACGTTTTTATATCCCTTTTTAATTAAGGCTGCCAATGTAGGGATTGTATCCGAATATAATGTATAGTTTGATTTGTCCTTGATAATGTCTCTGATTCGTTTAACAGCCTTTTCTGCTGTGTCAGACTTAACACCAAGACTTATATAATCATGATAGAACTTTGTGTTCATAAATTCCCACCATTTTTCACTGGTCAGCTTACTGTAATCCTGCTCAGGCGTATGCCATGGGAATCCTTCTGCCATGCATTTTCGTATATCGCTGAATTTAACAGTGGTATTTATATCTTCTGTTTTTAGAGCATAATAGACGCTGTTGCTCCAAAGCGGATTAGAGTAAACAAGCGTTCCGTCAAAGTCCCAAAAAATAACTGTCATATATACCTCTATGTGTCAATTCTTTCAAATTCATTGATTGTTTTGTTTCTGTAAATCAGATCATTTCTTTCTGTGAATCCCTGCTTTTCCCAAAACGCGTTCCCGTTTTCATTTTTGCCAAAAACAACGAGCGCCGTTTTATTAATTCCCATATTTTTAAGTGCATTCACAGCAGTATCAACAAGCTGTCCGCCTATGCCTTGTTTCTGATATTTGGGTGATACAGCAGTGTGATAGATATAACCTCTTCTTCCGTCGTTGCCTGCGAGTATTGCTCCGATAATTTTATTATCAAGCTCTGCAACAAAACAGGTTTCGGGATTGCGATTTAAAAATTTTTTGATTCCTTCTTCTGAATCATCAAGGTTGTTCAATCCCATACCCTTGCAGGATAACCACAGATTATACACGTTTGAATAGTCTGATATTGTCATAATTCTTATTTTCATACTGTTCACATCCGATTAAAATTTGAAATGCTTTATAAATCAATTCTTTCAAATTCTATACCTAAAACTCCGTGCTTTGCTTGCTGTTCTTTGCTGTAATATTTCAGCATATCATCTGCTTTTGCAGTGCTTATGTTATCTTTTGTATATCCGCATTTCAGTAAGGGCAGGGTGCTGTATAGTTCCTCAAAAGAATTAAAGCAGTGCCGCTTGATTACCTTTACAACAATAGATTTTTTATTATCTTATTTATGCTTAAATATAATTTTGTCATTAACGTGAATTACTTTTCTTTTATCATCATTCAGTCTTAGCTCAATTGTTTTTGTTCCGTTAAAAATTTTATCAAATGGGGCAGGATTAAGAATCATGCAATGTGTCATTAGCTTCACCTATAAAAAACAAGACGACCAAAGGCAATACCTAAAGTCGTCGTTAGTTTTTAGCAGAATTACTCAGCCTTTTTCTTAGCAGCTTTTTTTGCAGGCTTTTTTTTAGGAGCTTCCTCTTTAGCAGGAGCTTCTTCTACAACAGCCTCTTCAACTGCCTCTTCAGCCTTAGCCTCAACAATTTCAATCTCGTTGTCGCACTCGAAGAAATCATTGTCATCAAAATACTCAGGCTCTTTTTTAGCTGTAAGCTTTTTAACAGCCATATAAATTGCTGCTGCGATAGCTGCAAGTGCAACAATTGCACTGATAACCTTTAAAATCTTTTTAAAATCCATAATAGTTAACCCCTTTTATGTTCTTGATAAGCTTGGAAATAATACACATATTCCCATCTGCTTATATTATAGATTGATTACATTGTAAAGTCAAGACGAAAAATAAACTTACATAAAAAACTTAATGCCTTGTGAAAAATAAATTCACAAGGCATTGTACGTTTTATGAAAATTAAGCGTTAGCCTTTTTTGCAAGAGCGCTCTTCTTTCTTGCTGCGCAGTTCTTGTGGATAAGGTTGCTTGCTGCAGCCTGATCAATCTTCTTAACAGCATTCTTAACAAGTGCATCCTTGTCAGCAGCGTTTGTATCAATAGCGGCATTTGCCTTTTTGATAGCAGTCTTGAGTGCTGAATTAGCAGCCTTGTTGTTAGCAGCCTTAACAGCGTTAACCTTTACTCTCTTCTTTGCAGATTTAATGTTTGGCATAGTTCTCACTCCTTTAGTTAGGTGGTATTATATAAACTTTAGTTTATTGGGACAACGTGTCCCTCTTTGTGTTTTTATGCTTAAGTATATTATCATACATTGTTTAAAATTGCAAGTATTTTTTTATTTTTGGATATACTTTTATTGAAAAAACAATGAATTTCATCTGAATTAACAATTATAAAGGAGTAATTTATGGGAAATTGTACTGATTTGGCAGTTGAATCCTTTGAATCTGTCAACAAAACCGTTATCGATGGAGTAAAGGTTGAAGAAAATGACGGTGTTACGATTGTGTCTGTTTTAAATGAAAACGGCGCTGAAGCAATAGGAAAACCTGTTGGTAAATATATTACCTGTTGTGTGCCCTCTTTTGTGAGTGACAATGATATTTTTGATGGCAGACTTGATAAGCTTTCAACCATTCTGCAGTCGCTTTTGCCTGATGATATGAAATCTGTTCTTGTTGCCGGTGTTGGTAATCTTGATATCACTGCTGATGCTCTTGGACCTAAGACTAATAACTATGTGCTTGCCACAAGACATATTGTTGGTGATAATGATAATGCCGAAATGTTCAAGGATTTTTTCAATGTGTCCGGTGTTGCAACTGGTGTGCTTGCTGATACAGGAATTGAATCTGCTGAAATTATTAAGGGTATAGTTAATGTGACAAAACCATCGTGTGTAATTGTAGTCGATGCACTTGCTGCTTCCTCATCTGAAAGATTAGGTACAACAGTGCAGTTGTCGGATGTAGGTATTTCTCCGGGCTCAGGTGTAGGTAATCACCGATACGAGATTTCTCAGAGTACGCTTGGCGTGCCTGTTGTTTCTATTGGTATTCCTACTGTCGTTTCAACAGCGGCTATTACAAATAAAATTACAGATGAGCAAATGTTTGTTACTCCGCGTGAAATTGATAAAATAACCGAACAGGGTGCCAAGCTTATAGGTATGTCAATAAATGTTTGTCTGCAAAAAAATATCAGTGCACATGATTTGTTTTCATTAGTAGGATAAATTATTGTTTATCGTAGGGGCGAACATTGTTCGCCCCTACAAAAGTAAAGATAACGCTGCCTGTGCCGCTGTGTGTGCGAGTACACAAGGCACAACATTAAAGAG
>JAIDVA010000259.1 GCA_029059925.1 Eubacterium sp.
ATGTAATATGTAGTGTAGCTGTACTGGCAACTAATCTAATTATCAATTTTATTCTTTCTCCCTATATTGTTAAACATATTGGTGTTGAAGCAAACGGTTTTGTAACATTAGCTAATAATTTTGTAGCGTATGCTCAGCTAATTGTTACTTCCCTTAATAGCATGGCTGCACGTTTTATTACAATAGAGTATGTGAAAAAAGATTATAAAAAAGCTAACATATATTACAACTCCGTATTTTGGGGTAATTTGATTATTGTTGCAGTATTAATTATTCCAGCTGCTATTCTTATAGCGAAACTTGAAAATTTTGTAGATGTACCTTCTAACATTTTGACCGATGTAAAATTACTGTTTTCATTTGTATTTTTCAATTTCTTTTTAACAACAGGAGTTCCTAATTGGCAGGGAGCCTATATTGCAAACAGATTGGATAGAACCTATATTCCACAAATGGCAACTTCTATTTTTAATTGTCTTGGACTATTTACATTATTTATTTTTTTAGCACCTCATGTATGGTATGTTGGATTTACTTCAAGTGTTGTTACAATTATATTAGCCATAGTAAGTTGGTATAATACATATAAACTGACACCTGAATTAAAAGTTCAGATTAATCCTAAAAAAATGATTTGCTCATGGAAAGCTATTAAAGAACTTGTAGGTTCAGGAATTTGGAATTCTATTTCAAGTGTTGGTAATATGCTTCTTAGCGGTTTAGATTTGCTGATTTGTAATATTGTTTTAGGTGCTACTGAGATGGGAATCATTTCCCTTTCCAAAACGCTTCCTAATTTCATGCAGCAGTTATCTGCTTCGATAAGAGGTGCTTTTGCACCTGAGTTAACCATAAATTATGCTAAAGGTGACAAAGAGGCTATTTTTAAAGATTTAAATCGTGCTATGAAATTGACATCTGTTGTTATGACCATTCCTATTGCGGGAATTGTTGTTTTGGGTGACCGATTCTTTGCGCTTTGGGTTCCTTCGCAGGATGCAAAGTTATTGCAAGTGTTATCAATACTTGCGATTTTGGGGTATATGTTTACAAGTGGTACACAAATTCTCTATAATGTTTTTTCAACGGTTAACAAAGTAAAGCAGAATTCTATAGCAATGCTTATAAGTGGAGTAGTATCTACAGGAATTGTTCTATCACTTGTTAAGTTCACTGACTGTGGTATATATGCTGTTGCTGGTGTAAGTACATTTGTAAATTTATGTCGTAATATGATTTATACTGTGCCTGCTACTGCTAAATATTTAGGATTCAAATGGTACAAATTTTTTCCTCAAGTAATTACTACGGTTGTTTCATCATTGTTACTAATTGGCATTGGCGCTCTGATTAAACCGCTTTTGCCACAAGGTTCATGGTTGATGTTTTTTGTTTCTGCTGCAATAATTGGTCTGATTGGTTTGGTTATTAATTTAGGAATAGTGCTCAATAAAAATGAACGAAATTATTTGTTTAATATAATTAAAAGAAAAATTAAATATTAAAAAATCCGACTGGAATTTTTGATAAAAATATAACTATATAATCATAAATTTAATTATTTCTGCAGTGAATTCGGCGGTGCCGGGGCCGCCTGCTTTATCGATATTATTTTTAAAGCGTTCGTCGGCGATATACATTTGTCCTAAGCCCTTTAAAATTTCATCAGTGCAGGTATAATAATTCTCTGTGATGAAATTCTGCAGCTTTCTTATTAAGCTTTGTGCTTCGTGTGAATTTGGAGCAAGATGCTTTATTTTTCCCATTTCTGAAAAAATCTGCATAAGGTCATCACTTTTATCAGCCGAATTTGAATACATCTGTTCAAATTCTTTATAGGCTTCTGTGTGTCCCCATTTTTGCTTTGCCTCATCGGCATACTGTTCTATTTCTGTTTTATCAAATTCTGAAAAACTCATATTTTCATTTCCTTTCAATAATAATTTACGGGCAGATTTGATGATTTTATCAAGTCTGCTCTTTTTCAATTCAAGCAGTTTAATTTGCTCCTGCAGAGCGACTTGTGTATCCAACTCAGGACTATCAAGAATTGTTTTGATTTCCTTAAGAGAAAATTCAAGCTCACGAAAAAGCAGTATACTGTGCAGCCGTTCAAGTGCTGTATCGTCATACAGTCTGTAGCCTGCATCAGTTATTTGAGTAGGTTTCAGCAAATTTATTTCATCATAATAATGAAGTGTGCGCACGCTGATACCCGTTAATCTGCTTATTTCTTTAACCGTTTTCATCAGTATCCCTCCCGTTAATTGGCTTTGCCTATAGTATAGACTATGACGTAACGTTAGAGTCAATAGTTATTTTAAAATTTTTATATTAATTCAATTGTTCCTATGTTATAATGAATTCAGAAAGTTCTGAAGGATGTGTTATAATGAACGGAAAACTTAGAAATATGGCAACGGTTTACATAAAGAAAAATGACAAGATGCTATTGCTTGACAGAATTGGCTCAAAGGTGGTTAAGCGTTCTTGGTGTGGAGTAGGAGGTCATTTTGAGCCTGATGAGGTGAATGATGCAAAGGCTGCTGTTCTGCGTGAAATGAATGAAGAAATCGGGTTAACTGAAAATGATTTGGATAATCTTGATTTAAGATATATTGCGCTGCGTCTGGTTAAAGATGAGCTCAGAATCAATTACTATTTCTTTGCTGATTTAAAAGACGATGCTGAGATGAATTATGATTGTGACGAGGGTATACTCGAATGGGTTTCATTTGATGAGGTGAACAGCAGAAAAATGCCCTATACAGCACAGAAGGTTATTGCCCATTATCTTGAAACAGGTATTAACACAACTGATTTTTATTCCGTTACAGCGGATGATGAGAATGTTAATATTATTCCGATGGGAGTATCATAGAGTATACGTGGGTGAATTGTTATGGATAAAACCTTACAGAATTATATTATAGAAAAAACGAATGAAATGATTAGCTTTGATTTTTGCTGTCCTGATTTAAGAGAAACAGCGATTTGTTGGCTTAACGCTATCGGAACAGATAAAGAGCAGCCGGCAATTTGTGATTATATTGCAGAGATTGAAGAGTGTCTTATGCCGATTGATGGTTTGATTGAATTTGCAGAATCAGAGAGGTGTGCTCAGATTTTCGGTAACAGACAGAAAGATGAAATTGCACATGCGTATAAGCTGAAAGCAGATGGTGCTGAATATTGTGATTGTCCTGTGTGTACAGCAAGTTTAGCCATTCTTGCAAAGAAAGTAGAAATAATAAATGAGAATGAATGATGTTACAATTGAGAGAATACAAGATTCGTGAGGCGCAAATTATAACATAAAGAGGTGGTGCAAATATGGTACTTGAAACGGAAAGATTATATTTACGTGAAATGAATCAGAACGATTTTGATTCATTATGCAAAATATTGCAGGATGAAGAAGTGATGTATGCTTATGAGGGCGCGTTCAGCGATGACGAGGTGCAGGAATGGCTTGACAGACAGATTGCACGTTATCAAAAATGGGGCTTTGGACTATGGGTAGTAATACTGAAAGATTCGGATCAAATGATAGGTCAGTGCGGACTTACAATGCAGCCGTGGCAGGATAATGAGGTGCTTGAGATAGGCTATCTTTTTCAGCGTGGGTATTGGCATAAAGGTTATGCTACGGAAGCAGCTATGGCGTGCAAAAAATATGCTTTCGAGATACTGAATGCTGACGAGGTTTGTTCAATTATAAGAGATACGAATATTCCTTCACAGAATGTAGCAATCAGAAATGGTATGGTCAAAACAGATTGTTGGACAAAGCACTATAAGGGTGTTGATATGCCGCATTATCGTTATGTGGTTAACAGATGATTAATATAAATTATATTTTACGGAGGCAGACAAATGGCTGTTACAGTAAATATCTATTACAGTGGTGTAAATGGAAATGCAAGAAAATTTGCGCAGGAAATGGTGTCTGGCGGAGTTGTCAGTGACATTCGTGCTGAAGACGGAAATCTTAGATATGAATATTTTTTTTCGATGGATAATTCGGAAACAGTGCTTTTGATTGACAGCTGGAAGGATCAGCATTCCATTGATATTCACCACGCTTCCCCAATGATGGCAAAGATTATTGAGCTTCGTGAAAAATATGATTTGCATATGAAGGTTGAACGTTATGTGTCTGATGAAATGGGGATTTCTGAAACAGATAAATCGTTTATTAAGGAGTAGTGCAGGATTAAGAAGGATGTACGAGAATAACGAATGGATATTTTAAAACCTAAAAATCTTGATATTGAAAAGTTAGAAAACAGTGCATTAAGTTCTCTAAAAAGTGATGAAAAAGTATCTTATTGTAACTTTGAAAATGAGAAATGTGATAATATTGACTTATACGAAATCGAATTTGAGAATTGCAGATTTAATAATGTTGGTATGCAAAATGGTGCATTAGAAAAAATAACATTTAGTGATGTGATTTTCGATAGATGTAATTTCTCAAACACAGAATTCCTTGCATGTACATTTATCAGATGTGAATTTAATAATTGCAAAGTTTTTGGATGTAATTTTGCAGAAAGCAGTTTACATAATATTGGTTTTATGAAATCAAATGCGAGTTATATCAGCTTTTCAATGGCTAATATAGAGAAAACGATATTTAAAGATACCATGCTCAATAATAGTTATTTTCAGGAAAATAAAATCAAAAATGTGTATTTTGATAATGCAGATTTGACACAATCAAAATTCTTTAAAACAAGTTTAAAGGATGTTGATTTATCGACAAGTAAAATAGAAGGAATTGCCATTACAGCAGAAGATGTAAAAGGTGCAGTCATAGACCAGTTCCAGGCTATAGATTTGCTGTATTTAATAGGTGTAAAGTTGAAATAGAATGTATTCAAATAAATCAGAGGTAAATCGTATAAGGTGATTGATATGTTTATAGAAGCGAAGAAGAGAGTCGGCAGCTGTTATTTAGAATTTCAATATTGTAAAACTGATAACCCTATAAAAAATAATAAAGTTAATATTGATATCATAGAGCATTGGAAATATGATTCTTTACTGATAAAGGATGATGAATTTAATGATTTTTACAAAGTACACTCTAATATTTTCTGCTGTGCATTATTAGCAAATGGCAAAATTGGCTTTGATTTTTATGGACCAAATTATTATGATAATGTGATTGCTGAAAAATTATTAAAAAGGCTAAGTGAAGTAATTGATGATAAACATAATAATTTGATTTTATGGCTTGAAAAAGCAGTTGAAAAATGTAATGGCTTTTATATTCTGGGGATTTGAAAAGCAAGGTAATATAAAAGTTTGGGAGTAAGTATTATGATAAAAATAATTATTACAATAATAGGTGTTCTTGTTTTTGCTGTTGTTATAGTATCGATTTTGTATCATTTTGGGTTTATAGGTTTTTATCATCCTATGAAAGCGGCTGAGGATAATCAGATAAAGGTGGCCTGTGTTGGTGACAGCATAACGTTCGGATGTACTGTTTGTAATTGGCGTAAGAATAACTATCCGTCAGTTCTTGGCAATCTGCTTGGTGAAAACTACTGTGTTAATAATTTTGGCTACACGAACAGAACGGCTATTAAAAGTGCCGATTATCCATATACAAATGAAAAATTATATCAGCAAAGTCTTGATTACAAGCCTGATATCGTCGTCATTATGCTTGGCTCAAATGATTCAAAAGAAAATAACTGGGATAAAGATAAATTTGTTAATGATTATTGTGAAATAATTGAAAGCTATCTTAAATTAGAGTCAAAACCAAAGGTGTATGTGCTTGTTCCTACACCATTATTTGAGATTAATGGGAAGGTAATGTGGCAGCTTAGAAAAAATATTGTTGATAATGAAATTTGCCCTGCCGTTAAGCAAATAGCCGATAAAATGGCAGTTCAGTATGCAGATATGCACAGTCTTTTTGAAAACAAAAAAGAACTGTTTTCCGACGGAGTTCATCCAAATGCAAAAGGCAGTAAGGTTTTTGCACAAAAGATATTTGAATTGATAAGCAATGAGCAGAAAAACTGAATTCTCTAAGCGTTATTGTGGCTATGTGGTCTCCCTTTATAAAAGGCGATGAGTATTACATTTTGCAAACTAACAATTTATGCAACAGGTGAAACCGGTCAATATTGATTTTAAAGCTAATATACACTATAATAATCTGGATGGCTTATATTAAATTAAGTACTTTAAAGAATTTGTTTGCGATAAAGAAAAAGGATGTATGGACAGGCTGTTCAAAGAATTGACGAACGGAATGCCGAATTATATTTAATGAAAAATAAGGAGAAAATGAAATGGCAAGGGTATTAAAAAACAAGGAATTAGTAAATACAAAATTGGCTGCAAATTACGGCGGTTGGATGTATTGCACAGAGTGTGGTGAAAATATAGGCTATTTATGTTATCAGACTTATGACAGTCTCAATTTGAATTATGAATGCAAGTGTGGCAGCAAGGGCAGTGCGGTTATTGATTTTGATGACAGCAAAACCGGGATAGAGTGTGATAAGGAATTGATTACTATCAAAAACAGATTTTGCTGTTCTGATGATAATGAGCCGTTAATTACTTTGCTTGATAAGAAGTTAGCACACTATGATTTAAAAATAACCTGCAAATCCTGTGGGAATAGCTACAAGAAGGTACAGTGAATTTAAAACTATTATACTAAAGAAGGTTTTTTATGGGATTATTTAACAGGAAAAATAAAAAAGAAGATATCATTGAAAATGAGATGCTTGATATCACGCTCCATCTGAATATGAGGTTAATGCCGATAGACAGAGGCTCATTATTTGAGGACCCTATTGATTCGGTTTTGAAAAAATATGATTTAGGAGAGGTTACAGGAGGCGGAACATTGGCATCGAAAGAGGGAATGCCTCTTTCATGCGATATTGATATCAGCATAAAGAAAAGTAAAATTGAAAATTTCAAATCATTTTTACACGATATCAACACAATGGCCAAAGGCAGCTACATAGAGTATGACGGCAAAAGAGAAGACATAGGAAGCTTAGAGGGACTTAGCCTGATTCTTGACGGAACAGGCTTGGACGAAAATGTGTATAAAGAAAATGACATAAATGATGTTATTGCCGATATAGATAGTCTGATAAAAGGCAAAGGCGAATATCACAGCTATTATAATGGTGAGCAAAATACGAATCTTTATTTCTATGGCAATTCTTTTGATGAAATGAAGGCCATTATTGAAGAATATGCCAAAACCTCACCATTGTGTGAAAACAGTAAGATTGAACAGATATAGAAGAAATATAGAACGGAATCGGCAATCCTATTTATCCGACTGTAAAGACTGTTTTTGAAAGTTACAGATTTTATACAATTTGTAAGGAGCTTTTTGATGTGCTGCTTGAATACGTTTTGTAAAATTCATTACAGCTATATATTTGAGATTTTTTAATAATAATGATAAACACCAGACCTTTTGCAAACACAGAAGGTCTGGTGTTTATTTCTCTGTTTATTTGTCGAAACTCGGATTAAAGGCATAGTAGTTCTTGCAGTCAAGTTTGTCAGTAAGAAGCCTGAGCCCTTCACCTCGCCACCAATCTTGTAGAAAGAATAATGACCGATAGCTCATATACCAAAACAGCCATTTTTTGCCATCTAATGAACAGATTTCATATTCCTCGTTCTTCCATTCAAATACAATCTCAGCATGAGCTTGTACAGATTGAATAAATTCATATTTGGTTTTATAATCTTCATTAAACTCATAATTCATAATAGTTGCCCCTGTGATTTTATAATATTTAAATTCCGGAATGTTTCCATCAAAATAATTTGTTTCTCCTAACCATTCAGGATTACCTCATTCATTATTCCATCCTATTTTATTATCGTGAGGATTAGAATGATTGGCAGAATTTCCATGGTCTGTAAACTGCCGCTCATTAATCGCTCTGCCATCATCACCGATTTTTGTTTCAACCCAATATCCACCTTTTTTGTAGGAATAAATGTCCTTTTTATTTCACCAGGCTTACCAAAAAATCGTTCTTCCCAAGGTTTGTCAGGATGCGGTCGCCATTGACCGCCGTGAATACTGCCGTTACCTTTTAGAGTTAAAAATGAATTTTCATTATGTTTTACAACGATATTACTGTTTGGCGAAGGCTTCTCTATACCCAATAAATACTTTTCCATCTGTGTATATGGTAATTCAAATTTATCGTAATCATAATGCTGCCACGAACTCAAATCATAATCAACGAATAAAATATTACCTTTCATTTCAGTAAAAGGATAATGGTAACAAATGATAGTTTCAGGCTCAATGCGTTTCAGCATCTCATTAAACCTACCATAAAAAATTCTTTTTGGCCAGCTCTGTTTCCGTGTGCACTTGCCATATAGGTCGACACTGTAACTGTACTTTCTTTCTCAATACCATTAAAGCAGTAATCAAAAGTATTTTCAAGTCCCCAGCTGATTGTCGGTATGACACGAATACCTTATATCTGCCAAGTATGCACTACCCATCTGTTGCGAAATGTATTATATCTCTGCATATTTTCATTCATTTCAATATACATACTGAAATCAGGTGTAAGAACTGCCTTGTATTGAGATAACTTTTCAATATACTTATCAGGATTATTCCATATATCTTCAAATTTGTAATCATATAAAAAGGAATGGACAAAACGATTAAAATGTGTATCTCTGTCTGTTTTAGCAATATCAAAACCAATAAGTCTTAAATCCTCTTTTTCATCATCCTGCAAAGCAACTTTTTTCAGAATTGGCATATTTGTACCAAACTGATTTCTTAAAAACATAGGATTTGTCCTGTATTTATCATTTTCTTCTGTCATAGTAAGTATGACTCCTTTCTGCGAATTAGGACTTAATAGTCCAGCTTAGCAGATTAGAGATGAAATACTGCTTTGTCAAGCAATTTATATAAAATTTAATAAAATATAGCGTGAGAATGCTATATTGTTTTTCAAAGTTGATGATAATTTGATTTTAGCCAGAGAGTCTTGGTGAAAAAAACATTGCAAAGTCGAAAATTTGGATACAATGCAAATTAGTTACGAAAAAAGGAGCAGTATCTGCTCCTTTTTTGCTATGTTATTATGTAAAGTTCTCTTAGTTAGCAATCCCATTGATGTTGTTTCAAATCAACCAAACCATTATTCTTAAAAGTTACACCTTCATCAGATAAAAGATGTTTTTATTCAGTCCATCCGGGAGCTAATCTACCTTGGTGATTTACTACTCGGTGACACGGATAATCGTCGTAAAACTCAGCCATACTCAGCACCTTGCCTACAAGGTGAGAATTGTTATCTTTGCCTATTAAGCGAGCAATCTGCCCATATGTAGCTACCTTTCCATAAGGGATTTCGCTAACAACTGACAGGATTTCATATATCAAATTTTCGTCCAATATCTTGCCCATAGTCTTCTCTCATACCGTTCGATTAAATTGATATTATACATGAAATACTATCGAATATATTAACTTTTGTCAGCGATTAAAGGTGTTGTGGTAACACAGTTAGTGGTATCGGTTAGCTTGTTGTGATAAGTTTAAATTGAACTTCCATATTTCTCTGTTCTATGGTATAATAAAAATTATAGTGTAGAATGATTTATATTGTCAATATGAGACGTGTACTAAAAAAACAGATAGCTAATTAGAATTGTTGTAAACCAATTTGCTGAAAGGAAATTTTATGAAAATTAATGATTTCATATTTCGTTATAAAAATCCGATGGCAATAATTCCGGGAATATATAGGGTAAGAACATTTGTGAATAGGAAAAATGATATATATGTTGTTCTAAGCGAATTAGATGAAAATCCTTCAGAATCTGTAACGAATTCAATTGAATTTATTGTTAATGAATTGATATATCAAAATAAGATTTCACCTGAATCTAAAATAATCGAACATTATTCTTCAAGTCTTTATTTTTCTGAAGAATTTGATTTGGTTACATTTGATTCTAATATGAAGCCAGAGTGGAAATCTGTTAGTTTTAAAACAATATCGAAAATACTTGAATGTTCTGATGAAGAGTTTGATAACTATAGAAATAGTCAACGGGTAAAAAAGGAAATTGAAGACGCCATTCTTGGAGTTCCGAAATTACGAGAGTTCAAGTATAGTGAGAACCCAGATATTACTGAACGCAGATTAGAGATAGTTTTAAAAC
>JAIDVA010000026.1 GCA_029059925.1 Eubacterium sp.
GTTATATTTGGACATACTTTCACATATAATAATCTATTTTTATTATACTAATCTATGTCAAAATGTCAATTTATATTTAATATTTTCTTTATACGATTTGTATTGAAAAGAATTACACAGCGTGTTAAAATATATTTGTATCAAAGATTATGATTGGAGAGGGATTTATGAAAAGATTGGAGCGATATCAGCTCGAGCACACTACTCCGGAATCGGTGGGTGTTGACAGTAAGGCAATTACTGCTTTTATAAATGAGATTAATGAGAAGGGCTTAGCTCTTCAGAGCTTTACCGTTGTCAGACACGATAAGGTTTGTGCACAGGGATTTTTTAAGCCTTATGGTGCAGATATCCCGCATGTTCTTTATTCTATGAGCAAATCTGTTACATCAACTGCAATAGGCTTTGCGGTAAGTGAAGGTCTTATTAATCTGAATGACAGAGTTGCTGACTACTTTCCTGAGTATGTGATGAGCAAAAGACCATTTAACAGAATGCTTACTATTCGTATGCTGCTTACTATGCGCTCGGATAAATTCATTACTGTTTTTGAGGAAAAGGGTCAGAAGGACTGGATTGCAAATTTTATGAATGCAACTTTCCTGCTCCCTCCCAACTCTAAGTTTAATTATATATCTGAAAATACCTTTATGTTATCTGCAATTATTTCTAAGGTAACAGGTATGAGTATGCTTGATTATCTTTATCCGAGAATGTTTGAACCGCTCGGAATTGAAAAACCATTCTGGGAAACAGACGGTGCAGGCAATAATGCAGGTGGCTGGGGACTTTATATGAAGAGTGAGGATCTTGCAAAATTCTTTCTGCCATATATTCACGGCGGTAAATGGATTGATGGAACTCAGCTTATCCCGGAGCTTTGGGTTAAAGAGGCAACAAGAAAGCAGGTTGATTCTGTTAATGATGGCTTTATTGATAATATGATGGGCTATGGTTATCAGTTCTGGAGAAATCCTATCGCAAACAGCTTTCGTGCTGACGGACTTTTCGGTCAGCGCTGCTTTATGTTCCCGGATTATGATGCGCTTGTTGTTCTGAATTGCGGCGAAGCTGAGGATTACAAAATAATGAAAGTATTCTGGAAGTATTTTCCGCAATGCTTTGGCTATGAAGCTTTGCCTGAAAATAAAGAGGCTTATAGCGAAATGCTGTCAGTAATTGAAAACTGTCACGTTGAAGATTTGCCGAGTACTGAACGAAACAGAGAGCTGGAGCAGAAAATTTCAAACAGATTAATCAAATGTAAAACCTCTGAATTTGTGTCTGTTGTATCAATTTCGGTTACGCAGATGCTTTATAATAAGCCCGGTGAAATTAATGAAATGCGGCTCAGCTTTGATGAGGAAAAGCTTAATTTCTACTGGAAGGAAAAGGAATATGCAAATACCATTGAGGTTGGTCTTGATGGTGAATACAGAGTGTCGGAGATTACACTCGGTGATTTGCATTATCATACATATTCAAAGGCAGCATGGCAGGAGGATGGTTCACTTAAGCTGTGGATAAGACCTATAGAAACTGCACATGTAAGACAGTTTACCTTCTATTTCAGAGATGATGATACAGTTAAGGTTATAAATGAAATGACACCGAGATTTCAGGATCTTGTTATATATAATATGACATTTATCGGTATGCCGATTAAAAGTGAAATGACCGAGGATGTTGTTAAGGAAGCAGTTAAAACATTGGGTCTGCCGATAATAGAGCCTGATTTCAAGGGCAAATTTGTTGAATAAATTCAGAAAGAGCTTATGACATTTTCCGTCATAAGCTCTTTTTTATAGTAAATTAATAAAAATTTTTATTATTTCTAATCACACGCAGCATTTATCTCAAGCTTTTCAAGCGGGGTTATGCCAAGCTTTGCAAGATATTTGAGTGCACTGTTATAGATTCTTTTATTCTGAAAGGCTTCGGGTGAGTGCGCATCAAAGCCAATTATGACATCATTGCCAACCTCTGATACAATTTTCCAGAAGCGTTTATCGGGATAATTTCGTCTCTGTGCAAAACCGAGCAGATTAAATTCAACAGGGTATCCAAGCTTTTTTATTTCTTTGCACAGATAAGTCATTTTTTCAATATATATTCTGTCAGGGCCTGTGTAATTGAATAAATCAGGGTGAGCAATATATAAAAATTTACCTGTTTTCAGTCCCTCAAGCACCTGGTTTATATATTTATCAAACAAGGTTTCATCATTTGTGGGCAGTCCGCTGTAGTGGGCATACGGCTCGTATTCATTATCGGTAAAATGCTGGCCGAGAATCAGATATTCGTATCCGCATTTGTTAAGAAATTCTATGGTTTTATCAAAAAGCTCGGGGAAATACTCGAATTCATAGCCTAAATAAATTTTGATTTTGTCCTTATATTCCTCACGCAGCAGTTTTATGGAATTAACATAATCCGCAACATCCTCAGGGAACATTCTGTAGGTTGAGTAGTAGTTGTCGACAGGGAAAAGCATCGGTGCATGGTCCGAAAATCCAAGCTCGGTTATACCTGCCTTAATTGCTTTGTCAATATAATCTCTGTCCTTGCCGAAGGCGTGGCGGCATCTTGTTGTATGTGTGTGATAATTTCTCATAATATTTTAAATCACCCCGTTGAAATAAATTTATTGTTAATAGTGTTTGACAAATGGTTTTTCATATTCTAATATAAGTTATAATAACATATTTTTCAAGGAGAAATTATGAGGATTTTACTTATTGCAGATGTGCACAACAAACCGCTTGGAAGCAGAAAGACTTTAAATTCAATTGGAAAAATTATAAAAAAATCAAAATGTGATTTAATTGTATTTTTGGGTGATACGGTTCACGGTCCTGCTACACTGATAAATTATTCTAAATATTTAAGACAGGTTTTTGACTTAACGGACGATATTCCTTTTGCAACTGTTTTCGGCAATCATGATGATGAGTGTAAAACAACCAAGGATGAAATTCTTGCTGTTGCAAAATCCTATAAAAATTGTCTTACAAAAGGGCGTAATTATGTTATCGAAATGATGGGGGAGACTCTGCTTTTCATTGACAGCGGTTCCTATTATAACGGTGACGGCAGTTATTATGATACAGTAAAGCAGGAGCAGATTGACTTTGCTAAATCACAGATTTCAGGTAAAAAAGCAATTCTCTTTCAGCATATCATTATGCCGGATATTATGGATTATATTGATGAATTTGACAAACGTGTTGTCGGCGGAGTTGGGGATGTTAATAATAAGGGCGGTAAAAAGTATTATAAATTCAAGGATGATGTTCAGTTCACAGGCAAGCTCGGTGAGCGTCCTTGCCCGCCTGATATCAATACAGGCGAGCTTGAACAGCTTAAGGAGCATCTTAAAGCCTGCGTGTTCGGCCATGATCATAAGAATACCTTTGAATTGGTTATAGATGGTGTTAAGTTTATTCAGTGCGGCGGCAGCGGCAGTAATTCCTATGATAAATTCTGTAAATCAACAGTTAAAATTCTTGATACGCAGACATTGGAGACCCAGCTTATTGAAATATGAATTATTGTTTAGCGTATTAATTGGCGTTTCATTTTACATCGTAGGGGTGCACAGTGTACGCCAGTGGATATTATATTATGTAACGGACGAACGATGTTTGCCCCTACGATAATTCATCCAACACTGACTAATATAAACAATCATTTATATCTCTATTTCCCTTATAGGAATTGCTATTCTTGCACCCATTTCCTTTTGTGCGCCGAAATTCATTGTAGGTGCAGACGAAAAATCAATCTCATATCCTAATGATTTAAAATCAAATTCATCAAATGCTTTATTTACAGCATCAATATATTTGCAATATTCGTTATCATTATTGTATGTCTAGCTTTTAAAATACATCAGTTTACAGGGCTCAAGTCCAATAATCTCATATCCATTGAGCAGTTCTCCAACCTCACAGTCAAATGGTATTTCAATACCAGCTGCGATATCCGAGCAGCCTTTCTTAACAAGGGCTGACGGCAAATTCAATATAGCCGCTGTGTCAAGCTTATGGGGATTGCTGTTAAGATATCCTTCCCAATCACAGCTTTTCTCTTCGCAGAAGGTAAAATAGTCGGTGGCTTCTTCTGCGTATAAAATAATCATTTTTCTTTTTGGTCTGCTGACAGCATATGCTGAACAAACGATTGTTTCACTGTTCAATTCCTTTTCTCCTTTTCCGTAGTAATGTTCATAATAGTGCCATACAGGGTATGAAATATAAAGCGGTATCATCGGCTTTTTTGTTTTATACCTCGCAGGCTGACAGCCAAACATTTTATAAAATGCTTTTGCATAGCCTTGCTGAGACGCATAGCCGCAATCAAGTGTCGCTTCTAATATTGTATTATAGCTGTCAATATCCTGTGCACTTTTGCTCAGTTTTATAGAATTTATATATTCATTAGCTGTTTTGCCTAAAATTTCACAAAACAACCTGTTTATATGACGAATCGAATAAGAAAAATGCACACATACATCATCGGCAGAGAAATCCTCTCTGTCGATATTTTTATTTATATAATCCTGTATTTCCTGAACCAATCTGAATTTGCTTTCCCTGCTCAAGTTTATCACCAATATAATTATAGCATATAAC
>JAIDVA010000260.1 GCA_029059925.1 Eubacterium sp.
GTATTGCAGGTGACGGCCTCTACAGATTTGAGCCGAATAACGAGACTTATACAAGGCTTGTAAATAATAATTATAATTTTACCTGTCTGAATGTTTTGGGCGATTACATCTATATGGTTGATGCTGACAGCCACAAGCTGAAAAAGGCACAGATTATCGGCGGTGATATGGTTAATGTGGCTGATAATATTGAATTTGCGTATTTATATAACGATAAGATTTATTTTATCGGCACGGATAATTAGGTTGGCTACATTACTGCAGATAATTTGGAGAAGACTATATTATATCAGGCATCATCAGGTAAAAAGGTAAGCTTTGTCGGCATTTCGCTTTCACGAGTTTTCTTCACTACCTATGATGAGGTGTCAAAATACTATGAATATATAACTGTCAATGTCAATGACAAATCTGACAGAAGATATTTTATGGATGACACCAAAAATGATGAAATAATAAATATGCAGCTTGAGTGCGGTTATTTCTATTATTACCAAAAGCAGGGCGATGGTTCATATAATCTGTGCAGAAAAAAGTTCGGCTCGGACAAAACAGTTACACTTGTTGAAAAATGTTCACTGACAGATTATCCTGTTGTTTATGCAAACAGGCTTTATTACACAGCAATTGATGGGTCAACCATTCAGGCAAGAGAGTATAATATGAACTCTAAAGAGGACAAGCTGATACTTTATCACTATGGTCCTAATGATGCAAAGGCGGTTGGTGTAGCATATGGCTATCAGTATGTGTATCTTTTCAGCAGCAGCGAGCAGCTTTATAAGGGCAGCTGCATTTATACCTCAGCATCACGTGAAAATACAATATATTTTGAAAATGGCAGATGGCAGTATTAATTTATAATTCAGAAGATTATATCTGCCTGAAAGCATAGCTTTATAATATAATTAAATATCATTATTTTATTGAAAAGGGGAGACAGGATTGGATAAATATAAAAAATTAGCATCGAATACAATAATATTTGCGATTGGTACCTTCTCGTCAAAAATACTGTCTTTCCTGTTAATGCCGTTTGTTACCCGTATGATGGATACATCACAATATGGTACAGCGGATTTAATTCAGCAAACAGTCAATGTGCTCATACCTATTGTTACCTTGCAGGTTAACAGTGCAGCACTTAGGTTTTCGCTCGATAAGGCGAAAAACAAATCAGATGTTTTCACTGTCGGCGTACGAACAACGATTATCGGATTTTTTGTTTTTCTGCTTCTCGGTTATCCGATAAGCCTTATAACAATAAACGATTTTAAAGTCGGCGAATATATTGTTCTTATTTATCTGTTTGTGCTTGTTTCAGGCTTCAGGCAGCTTTGCCAGCAATTTGTGCGAGGCAGCGGAAAGGTTAAGCTGTATGCAATTGATGGTATTATTGCCACAGCAACAACCCTGCTTTTCACCTTCTTATTCTTAAGTCCGTTTAAAATGGGCGTAACAGGCTATATTCTTGCAATTATCGCTTCTGATGCCTGTTCGATTATTTTCTTTTTTATAACAGCAAAGCTTTATAAGAGAATCAGACCTCATCTTATGGAAAAGGGAATTGCGGGCCAGATGCTCAAATATTGTGTTCCGCTTATTCCTACTGTTATTCTCTGGTGGATAATCAATGTATCTGACAGATATATGATAACCTATTTTGTAGATTCATCTGCCAATGGTCTTTATACTGCGGCATCCAAAATACCAAATTTTGTAATTTTGTTTTCACAAATATTTATTGATGCGTGGCAGCTTT
>JAIDVA010000261.1 GCA_029059925.1 Eubacterium sp.
ACTTTATACTAGTATATAAATTTCAGGTGTGCAATCAGCATTAATCCAACATTTGCTGATACACACCTTACTTATTTTTATCTGTCTTTTTAGTTACTGCAACAGCAGCACAATAAACAGAATTTGCACCATAAATTTTAAGCATTTTTGCACACTCATTAAGTGTTGAGCCTGTTGTTTTGACATCATCAATCAAAAGAATAGTTTTGCCATCAAGCTGATTTTTATATTCATCAGCAACATCATACGAGCCGAAAACATCAGCCGCTCTTTGCGCTGCCTTTTTATGATGCTGAACACCTGTATAGCGTACCTTGACAAGCAGATTGAATACCTCAACACCAATTTTATCAGATACAATATTTGCCAGAAGCTTAGATTGATTATAACCGCGCTTACGTTCGCGAAAATGACGAAGCGGAACAAAAGTTATCATATCAAAATCAATATTGTCATAATTTTCAATCACACATTTTGCCACATCTTCACCTAAACGCTTTGCTAGAAAAGGCATATCGCTATTCTTGAACCGATGTATTGCCATAACAAGACTATCAGTATAATAATATGGTGCAGCAATCTGCTTAAATTCATTTTTGTGTTTTTTGCAGTTACAATCCTCTTTCGATGAGCCGCAAAACTCACACAATGGTGGTTCTATAACAGGTAATTCTGTGCAGTTATCGCACAATTGCATATCAAGCTCGATAACCTCGCCGCATATGGAACAACGATTTGGAAATAACGCCTTTGAAATTTTGCTCAAAGAACTCTTAAACTCGCTCATACAATAAGATATGGGGAAAACTTTTCATAAGCACTGTCCCCTATTCCTTTAATATTTTTAATCTGCTCAACACTTGTATAACCGCCAAGGTAATCACGATATTCAATTATATCACTTGCCTTCTTCTCACCAATACCATCAATAGACATAAGCTCTTCAACTGTACAAGTATTCAAATTAAGCGGATATGAAACAGATGAACCTGAATTATTATTTATAACATTGGAATCGCTTGTGATATTATCACTTTCTATGCTATACGTATATGAATTATCAACTGCCTGTGAATATGAATACTCATACGTATTCTCTGCATTACTTACAGAAATTCGAGGTATTGATAAAGCAAAATAAAGAATAACACCGGATAAAATTATCAAACCAAATCCAATAACGATTAAGCTTTGCCGTTTACTGCTTTTCATTTTCTTCTTGTTTTACCCTTAACTTTTTTATTTGCATTTTTATTATATGGTGACTGCATTTTTGTTTTATTATTCTTTTTGGTGGATAGTCTGTTAGAGCTTGGTTTGACAAGACATTTATTATCATAGCCTATAAGGTCATAACGCTTTGCACGCTTAAGCGCCTCCTCAACCAGATGCTGATTTTTCGGATTAAAATACTGCAAAAGCGCCCTTTGCAGTGCCTTGTCGTGCTCAGATTTCGCTACATAAACGCTTTCCATTGTATAAGGGTCAAGTTCGGTATAAAACATACAGGTTGAGATTGTACCCGGTGTCGGATAAAAATCCTGTACCTGTTCAGGTCTTATATGATTCTTTTTAAGGAACAGTGCAAGCTCAATCGCATCATCAAGTGTAGACCCCGGATGTGATGACATAAGATAAGGCACAAGATACTGCTCCTTATTTACCTCATCAGTATACTGAAAATACCTGCGTGAAAATTCTATGTAAGCTTCAATATGCGGCTTTCCCATCTTATCAAGGACAGATGCCGAACAATGCTCAGGTGCTACCTTAAGCTGTCCTGAAACATGATTTTCAACCAGCTCTTTGAAAAAGGTGTCATCCTTGTCTTTTAAGAGATAATCATACCTAATTCCGCTTCTGATAAAGACCTTCTTTATACCGCTAATATTTCTGACACTGCGAAGAATATCAAGATACTCACTATGGTCAACCGACAGATTGCCGCAAGGCTTAGGTGCAAGACATTTTTTTCCTTTGCATAGTCCATGTTCCTTCTGATACTCGCATGATGGCTGTCTGAAATTGGCTGTAGGTCCTCCGATATCGTGTATATAACCCTTAAAATTAGGCATATGTGTCAGCTTTTCAGCCTCGATCATAATACTCTTTTTAGAACGTGTTGTAACATACCTTCCCTGATGAAAAGCAATTGAGCAGAAATTACACGCGCCGAAGCAACCGCGATTATGTGTGATTGAAAACTCAACCTCGCGAATACCGGGTACACCGCCGAGCTTTTCATATGACGGATGATATGCTCGCATATATGGCAAGGAATAAACCCAGTCAAGCTCTTTTTGTGTTAAAGGCGGCATTGGCTGATTTTGCACAATCATAAGCTTGCCGTGTCTTTGCTTAATCAGCCTGCCACGTATATGATCCTGCTCGTCCTGCTGAATGCGGCAGGATTTTGCATATTCCTTCTTACTGTTCACAACATTATCATATGACGGACATTCAACGCCTGTATACGGAGTCTCGGTAACAGGACAGGCATAGCAGGTGCCTGGAATATCCCTCATATCAAAAATATTCTCTCCATTATTAAGTCTCTGCGCAATTTCTATTGTCTGGTTTTCTCCCATACCGAATGACAGCAAATCAGCACCCGAATCAATAAGGATGCTCGGTCTGATTTTGTCATCCCAACAATCATAGTGGGCAAAACGTCTTAGAGAAGCTTCAAGTCCGCCAATAATAACAGGACTGTCGGGATAAAGCTTTTTGACAATCTGAGTATAAACAATGACTGCTCTGTCAGGTCTTTTTCCTGCAATACCTCCGGCTGTATATGCATCATCGTGACGTATTCTTTTTGCAGCTGTATAATGAGCCACCATAGAATCTATATTACCGCTCGTTATGAAAAAGCCTAGACGAGGTTTACCGAACTGAACAAAGTCAGCCGTGCTCCTCCAGTCCGGCTGGCTGAGTACAGCTACCTTAAAGCCCTTGCTTTCAAGGACACGTGTTATGATTGCTGCACCAAAGGAGGGATGATCAACATAGCTGTCACCTGTGATATAGACAAAGTCGACCTCATCCCAGCCTCGATCAAGCATATCTTTTTTATTAATAGGCAAAAAATCGTTCATATTTTAACTTTCTTAATGTAATAA
>JAIDVA010000262.1 GCA_029059925.1 Eubacterium sp.
GATAAATTATTGTTTATCGTAGGGGCGAACAATGTTCGCCCGTGGGCACAACGATAATGTTGGCGGGCGCACAATGTGCGCCCCTACGTTGGTACAAATTGCGTGGTTCGTAGGGTGCGATGTGAACCCTTTTGTCACTGCGTGACATTTCCCCTGACAGGGGAATAACATCGCACCGAATATACATACGTGTACAAACGGAACGATGTGGGCATCGTTCCCTACGATTGTTTGACCTACGCTTACGAATATAAACAATAATTTATATCATCAAACGGGAGGTCTTTATGAACTACGGTGAAATTAAGAAAAATGATATTGCCAATGGTGAGGGTGTTCGTACCTCACTGTTCGTGTCAGGCTGCCGTCATCATTGCAAAAATTGTTTTAATCAGGCAACCTGGGATTTCGGATTCGGTGAGCTTTTTACTGAAAAAACAATGGAAGAAATTTTTACTTCCTGTGAACCAAGCTGGATAAATGGTCTTTCTCTGCTTGGCGGTGAACCCTTTGAGCCTGAAAATCAAAAGGTGCTGCTGCCTTTTTTGATTATGTTTAAGGAACGATATCCCGACAAAACTATATGGTGCTATTCGGGCTTTACCTTTGAAGAAATTATGGGTAAAACCAAATCGAGGGCTTTTACCGATATCAGTACAGAGATGCTCAGCCTTATTGATGTGCTTGTTGACGGTCGTTTTGTTGAGGAAAAAAAGGATATTTCACTTGTTTTTCGCGGCTCATCAAATCAGCGTGTTATTGATGTGAAAAAGAGTCTCGACAGCGGTTCGGTTGTGCTTTATTTAGAATAATTATCAGAGGTATTAACATGTATGAATTAAATCAGGTCGGTGAGCAGAGCTATTATATAAATTGTCCTGCAAAAATCGGAATGTATAAGCAGAATGATACGGACGTTTATCTGATTGACAGCGGTAATGACAAGGATGCCGGCAGAAAGGTACGTAAGATTTTAGATGAAAAAGGCTGGAAGCTGAAGGGAATTATCAACACACATTCCAATGCGGACCATATCGGCGGCAATAAGTATCTGCAGAATCAGACAGGCTGTAAGATTTTTGCAAAGGGTATTGAAAAGGCTTTCACTGCGTATCCGATTTTAGAGCCGTCTTTTCTTTACGGCGGTTATCCGTGTAAGGCTTTAAGACACAAATTTCTTTTTGCAGATGCAAGCAGTGTTGTGGATGTTGATGATGAAGAGTTCCCGAGTGAGCTTGAGATAATAGATTTGAAGGGCCATTTTTTTGATATGATTGGTATTCGTACTCCGGATGATACGGTTTTTCTTGCCGATTGTGTCAGCAGTGCGTTTACACTCGAGAAATATCAGGTTTCTTTTATCTATGATATAGCGGAATATCTTAATACCCTTGATAAAATTGAAAATATGCAGGCGAAAATGTTTGTTCCTGCACATGCGGACGCAACATCGGATATAAGTACTCTTGCTCAGCTTAATCGTAATAAGGTTATGGAGATTGCTGATAAAATACAGGCTGAGCTTAAAACGCCGATGTGCTTTGAAGAATTGCTCAAAAAGATATTTGATGACTATAAGCTAACAATGAATTTTGAGCAGTATGTTCTGGTTGGCAGCACAGTTAAATCGTATTTATCATACCTTAAAGATGACGGAAAAATAACAATTGAATTTATTGAAAATCAACTGCTGTGGAAAACAGTGAGTGATTAAAAATAAAAACAGGTAATCCATCGGATTACCTGTTTTGTTATAGTTGAATATTAATTATACAATACCCTGAGCCATCATAGCGTCTGCAACCTTCATAAAGCCGGCAATGTTTGCACCGACAACGAAGTTGTCAACAGCATCGAACTGCTCGCAAGCATCTTTCATATGATAATAAATATTAATCATAATGCCTTTAAGTTTAGCGTCAACCTCATCAAAAGTCCAGCTTGAACGGATTGAGTTCTGACCCATTTCAAGAGCGGATGTTGCAACACCGCCTGCGTTTGATGCCTTACCCGGAATGAAAAGAACATTTTTATCAAGGAATATCTGTGTAGCCTCAGCGTTTGTAGGCATATTCGCACCCTCGCAAACTGCATAGCAGCCTGTGTCAGCAAGTCTCTCAGCCTGCTCCTTGTTAATTTCATTCTGTGTAGCACAAGGAAGAGCAACATCACATGTTACATTATCCCAGATTGAGCCTTCACCATAGGTTGCATCAGGATGAATCTCAAGATATGCACTGATTCTCTTACGGTCAACCTCTTTAATTTTCTTAACAGCTTCAACATCAATACCGTTTTCGTCGATGATATAGCCTGTTGAATCTGAGCATGAAATAACCTTTGCACCAATTTGTGTAGCCTTTTCCATAGCATAGATAGCAACGTTACCTGAACCTGAAACAGCAACTCTTGAGTTTGAGATATCCTTGCCGTGGTCCTTAAGGAGTTCTTCTGTAATATAAACAAGACCATAGCCTGTAGCTTCTGTTCTTGCGAGTGAGCCGCCGAAGCTTAAGCCCTTACCTGTAAGACAGCCTTCAGAACGGTTTGTGAGCTTTTTGTACTGACCATAGAGATAACCAACCTCACGTGCGCCTGTACCGATGTCACCTGCAGGAACGTCCTCATCTGCACCGATATACTTATAAAGCTCGTTCATAAATGCCTGGCAGAAACGCATGATTTCCATGTCGCTCTTGCCCTTGGGATCAAAGTCAGAACCACCCTTAGCTCCGCCGATTGGAAGGCCTGTAAGGCTGTTCTTAAAAATCTGCTCAAAGCCGAGGAATTTGATAATACTGAGATTTACGCTTGGATGAAGTCTGAGACCACCCTTAAAAGGACCGATTGCTGAATTGAACTGTACACGGTAGCCGCGATTTACGTGTACCTCGCCGTTATCGTCAACCCAAGGAATACGGAACATAATCTGTCTTTCAGGCTCAACAAGTCTTTCGAGCAAGCCTGTTTTTTGGTATCTTGGATCATTGTCAACTACAGGAGCCAAAGATTCAAGCACCTCTTCTGCAGCCTGGATAAATTCAGGCTCGTTAGGATTTTTGATTTTTAAATCATGTAAAACTTTTTCTGAATAAGTCATAATGATTCCCTCCCAGATATAATATGTAATTAACAGAAAACAGAGACAATAATTGTTGTTATGTGCTCTGCAAAGTGCACTCAAAAGCACTTTAGGTGAATTATAGCAACATTGATTTGAGATGTCAAATTTTTTATGTATAAATATACAAAACGCGTATATTTGCGAGTTTATGCGATGTTATTTTGGCTTGTATTTTACCTTTTGATATGTTAAAATATCGTTTGAAAACATCCGTATTTTAAGTAAATAACGGGGATTATTGCGTATTTAAAGGAGCATTGAGATGAAACTTTCATCATATTTTAAAAGCATTATTGATCAGGATAGAAGTGCTGTTGTAATCTGTGATTTACAGCACACAATTATCTATATGAACCCTGCGGCAATTGCAAGATATAGCCAAAGCGGCGGTGCACAGCTTGTTGGAAAAAGCCTTTTGGATTGCCACAATGCAAAGTCGGGAGAACTAATAAATCAGGTAATCTCTTGGTTTGAAAAAAGCAAGGACAATAATATTATATACACCTTCCGCAATGAAAAAGAAAATAAGGATGTATATATGGTTGCATTAAGAGATGATGATGGTGCACTTATAGGCTACTATGAAAAGCACGAGTATCGCAGTGCAGAAACAATGAAATTATATGATTTTGAATAAAAAGCGGTGAATATCCTTGACTCAGATTAAAGCATGTTGACATAACAATACTAATATGATAAAATCACAAAAAAGAATATTGTACTGCCACCGGGTAGTAATGAAAGCAAAAGCATTCAGTTGCACATCGTTAGGTCTTAGAAGATGTGCAGTCCGAATGCTTTTTTATTTGGAGGTATGATATGAGATTTTTACAATCTTTTAAAAGCTTAACAAAATTCGAGCTTATATTATGGCTTGCATCAGTGTCTGCAATAATGATATCTTTTTTATTCAGCACACAAAGGGATATCATTACAATTATTGCATCACTCATAGGTGTTACAGCGCTTATTTTTGTTGCAAAGGGTGATGTGCTTGGGCAGATACTTACTGTTGTGTTCAGCGTTTTTTATGCCATAATTTCATTCAGATTCAGCTATTACGGTGAAATGATAACTTATCTTGGAATGACTGCACCGATTGCATTGATGTCTGTAATTACGTGGCTTAAAAA
>JAIDVA010000263.1 GCA_029059925.1 Eubacterium sp.
CCACAAAATACTGAGCTTTGCTCTCAAAGCATTTGGATTTGCCATATCGGGTTTTGCATAACCGATGTTATTTTTATCAAGATAGCTGTAATAAAAATCAAGCTTTTGCGAAAAGCTTTCCCAGCTGCAATCGCCATTCCAGCCATTTTCGCTTATGCAGCCTGTTCGCGGAAAGCTCATTAAATCAGCTTTTTTCATATTTGGAACATATTCTGTCCAGAGTGCAGCCTCAATGCCAAGTGCCTTGCCTGAAAATACTTTGTGATTTGCACTGTCCTTAAGGCTTATATATCCATATGGCAAATCAATATAGCAGGCCTTTGTAGATGTATCAATAAATGGTCTGCAGCCGGTTTCCATTTCGCCGCATTTTGTAAAGCCGAGGTCTGTATCAATTGCTTTATCGTTATCAAGCTCCCAGCTCCACATAAACACCTGCTTGCCGTGTGCTTTGCAGTAATCCTTAACCAGATTCATAAACCAGAACTGCAGCGTATCACTGTCATTAATACCAAGCTCCATACGTTTTGCCTGACAGTGTGGACACAAATCCCAACGGTGCTTTGGAACCTCATCACCGCCGATATGATAATATTCATCCGGGAACATTTCGAAAAATTCATCAAGTACATCATAAACAAATTTTATAGTGCTTTCTTTACCGACGCAGAGAACATCGTGCTTTACTCCCCAATGGTCGGCAACAGGCAACGCTCGCGGAAAACAGGTAAGCTCGTTATATGCCGCAATTGCAGCACGTGAGTGTCCGGGAATATCAAATTCAGGCATCACCTTAATGCAGAAATCGTGGGCATAATCAACAATTTCTTTAATATCTTGTTTTGTATAAAAGCCACCGTGGGGCTTATTGTTAAAATTCGTTTTTCTGCGTTGTGAGCCGATTTCAGTTAAACGCGGATATTTGCTGATTTCTACACGCCAGCCCTGGTCCTCTGTCAGATGAAGATGAAAAACATTCAGCTTATGGATGACCATTCTGTCGATTATCTTTTTTACATCACTGACGGAATAAAAATACCTGCCTACATCAAGCATAAAACCACGTACCTTATGTGCAGGCTTGTCATGAATTTCAACAATAGGCAAATTATAATCATATTGAAAAATGATTTGTTTGAGTGTCTGCAGTGCATAAAGCTGACCTGCGGCAGAGCTTGCCTTAATCAATATTTTTTCGCCTGTTCTGAGGATATATTCCTCATTTTCAAGCGTCTCATCACACTCAAAAATAATATTTTCATCACCTAACGGCAGTGAACAAAAGGTCAGAAAATTTTTCTGTGCCTGTTTGCTCAGCAGATTTTCGCCAAGTTTAATGTGACTGAGTTTTATTGTTTTATTATCAATATAATCAATTTTCTGTGGCTGCGGAATCAAAATCATCACAAACACTCTCCTTTGTCTATAATTTAACATAAACCAATAAAACAATCAACAAATACTTGAATGAATAAGTAAATTATGTTATAATTTTTTCATATTGAAAGTAGACATTATTATGAAAACAA
>JAIDVA010000264.1 GCA_029059925.1 Eubacterium sp.
GTTTGTAAAGTCCTGTAAATTATGTTATACTTTAAATAAACTTTAGAATTAAAATAAACTGATAGGTGAACAATATGCTCGAGCATCTGAGTGAAAAAGAAAATATATGGAATTATCTTGCAAGGTCTAAGAAGCCGATTGTGGTTTACGGTATGGGCAACGGTGCACAGAAAATAATAGACACCCTTAAAAGCTATGGCTGCGAAATAAGTGATATTTTTGCAAGTGATGATTTTGTAAGAGATCATTCCTTTTTGGGCTTCAAGGTTATGAAATATGCCGAAATATGTGAAAAATATGATGACTTCATTGTAGTTCTCGGCTTTGCGACACATATCGACAGTGTTCTTGAAAAAATAAAAGAAATTAATAGACAGCACCCTGTATTTGCACCCGATGTTCCTGTTGCAGGCGGCGGACTGTTCACTATAGATTATGTGAAAGAAAACGAGGAAAAATTCGATTTTGTTTATAATCATCTGGCAGATGAGGAAAGCAAGCGTGTTTATCTTGACATAATCAACTTTAAAATCAGCGGAAAGGTTGATTATTTATTCAACAGTTTTTGTGATAAAAACGGTATATACCACGATATTCTCAGATTAAAAGACAACGAAATCATTGTTGATTTAGGTGCATATGACGGCGATACAATTAAGGAATTCACCGATTTTGCAAACGGAAGATACAAACACATCTATGCACTCGAGCCTGACGCAAAGAACTATAAAAAGCTGCTGCGAAATACAGAAGATATGAAAAACATCACAGCCTATAATATGGGTGCGTGGAACAAAAAGGATACATTAATATTTGAAAAAAATGCAGGCAGAAATTCGAAGCTGTCATCAAAAGGTGTACCTGTTGAAGTTACTGACATTGATTCACTGATAAATGACAATATAACAATGATAAAAATGGACATTGAGGGGGCAGAGCTGCACGCACTTGATGGTGCAAAGGATATCATTCAAAAACATGCACCAAAGCTTTATGTATGTGCATACCACAGAAATGAAGATTTATTTACTCTGCCTATGAAAATTCTGTCCATTAATAATAACTATAAGATTTATTTCAGGCATTCGCCTTATATCCCGGCATGGGAATGTAACTTCTACTGTATAACAGATTGACTTTAAACTTGTTACATCTTATAATAGAAATATTAAAATTACCGAGGAAATATAAATGATTGCATTAGTATATGGAATAATTATTCTTACTGCCTGCATTGTCGGTGCTTTATCAGGTATAGGCGGAGGAGTCATAATAAAGCCTGTTCTTGATTTATTCGGCTTTCATACAGTTGAAATTGTAGGATTTATTGCAAGCTGTTCCGTTTTTGCAATGAGTATCAGCTCTTCCGTAAAGCAGATACGTGCTAAAACAAAAATTCAGCCTAAAATAGTTTTGCTGATTGCAGCAGGCTCAATAACCGGAAGTATCATCGGAAATACCATTTTTGATGCAGTATTCAACAGATTTGATGCAAACATCGTCAAAGGAATTCAAAGTGCTATTTTGGCATCATTTTTGATTTTCGTTATAGTATACATAAACAAAAAGAATGCAAAAAGCTTTAAACTGACCAATCCTGCACTTATTATTGTTACAGGATTATTTTTAGGTCTCATAAGTGCTTTTTTAGGCATAGGCGGCGGTCCTATAAATATGGCATTTCTTGTATTGCTGTTTTCTTTTTCCGTTAAGGAAAGTACTGTATATTCAATTGCAATCATCATATTCAGCAAACTCAGCCAACTGATAACAATATTTATCAATAATCAATTTAAACCTTATATTGAATATTGGCCTATCATCCTTGTTGCAGTTGTTGCTGCACTTGCAGGCGGAATAATAGGGGCAAAATTAAATAAAAAGCTGTCAAACAAAACAATAACAAGAGCATTATCTGCAGTGTTGGCTCTTATAATTGTTATAAACATATATAATGCCGCTGCAGGCTTTATTGCAGCATAAATATTAATCATCAAGGGGGAAATTATGAAACAGAAAAATATTATTTTTTATTTTTCCGATCAGCAGCGCTGGGACACGATAAATGAAGAGGTTACACCTAACCTTTGCCAGCTTGCAAGCGAGGGAGTTAAATTTGAAAACAACTTCACCTGCCAGCCTGTATGCGGTCCTGCAAGAGCCTGTCTGCAGACAGGCTTATATGCAACACAGTGCGGCTGCTATTGGAATGGTATTCCGCTGCCGAACAATATCACACCACTTGCACATTACTTTAACGAAGCGGGATATCAGACGGCGTACATAGGAAAATGGCATCTCGCATCTGACAGACTGCCGGGTGTGGGACTTCATTGTGAGGATAAGCCTGTACCTAAAGACAGACAAGGTCTATTATACCCATCTGACGCTGCCGACGATAAGGCGCGTGTTGATCGCGGGGGTCGC
>JAIDVA010000265.1 GCA_029059925.1 Eubacterium sp.
GGTCTGACATATTCACTTGAAAATGAAGGTTACGAGGTTACGCTTGCCAAATCAGTTCATCAGGCTATAGAAATAATCTCGGGTGATACCTTTGCTTTATACCTTCTTGATTTAACTCTGCCGGATGGCAGCGGATATGACGTGTGCAAAAAAATCAAGGAAATCGGCGATTTGCCTGTCATTTTTCTTACCGCTTATGATGACGAGGTTAACGTTGTTATGGGCTTTGATTTAGGTGCAGATGATTATATTACAAAACCTTTCAGACTTAAAGAGCTTTTGGTGAGAATCAAAAGTGTGCTCAGGCGATATAATAAGGATTCGGCCGATGGAATAATTAAAATTAAGGACTTGACAATTAACACGAATGAGGCTAAGGTCTATAAAAATTCCCGGGAAATCATTCTGACGGCTATGGAATACCGTCTGCTTTTGATTCTGCTCCATAACAGGGGGACGGTTTTATCACGCAATCAGCTGCTTGAAAATATATGGGACATTGATGGTGATTTTGTAGAGGATAATACTTTGACTGTTTATATCAAAAGACTAAGAGATAAAATAGAGGAGGAGCCGACAAGACCGCAGCTTATCAAAACCGTGCGTGGTCTTGGCTATGTGATTGAAAATGATAAATAAAGATGTTAAGCTGACACTTGTAATCGGCATTGCTTTAACACTTGTTATGTCTTTCATATGTCTGTTTGTTGAGCCGTGGTGCGCAATGATATGCTTTCTGCTCGGTATTTCGGTAACAGGCGTATTCCTTTATTTCACCAAAAGAAGATATGAAAAGCTTGGTGAGCTTAATGTTTATTTGTCGCTTGTCTGCTCGGGCAAGTTCGATTTGGATATATCTGATAATGCCGAGGGTGAGCTGTCTATTTTAAAAAATAATCTTTACAAGGTAATAACTCTTCTGCGTACACAAAATGAAATGCTGGAAAAGGATAAGGTGTACCTGGCCGATTCACTTGCCGATATTTCACATCAGCTTAAAACGCCGCTAACCTCAATGATGGTTATGAC
>JAIDVA010000266.1 GCA_029059925.1 Eubacterium sp.
GATTAAAGAAATGTTTTAGTCAACAAAAAAGCACTGTGACATTTATCACAGCACTTTTAAATACATTCATTAAAATTTTAACCCTCATCAATTGGGTTTTTGTTATCTTTTTTAGATTCTCTGCCGTATTTTTCCTCATAACCGGGATTGATGTAATCTTCAACAACCTTACCGTCACGCACACGGATAACACGTTCAGCCTCTTCTGCAATCTCATTATCATGAGTAATAACAATAACTGTTCTTCCTTCATCTTTAAGCTCGTGAAGAATTGCCATAACCTCTTTTGTTGATTTAGTATCAAGGTTACCTGTCGGCTCATCGGCGAGGATTACAGGAGGTCTTGCCGCAATCGCTCTTGCAACAGCAACTCTCTGCTGCTGACCGCCTGACATTTCGGCAGGAAGGTGATTCATACGAGGACCGAGTCCCACACGCTCAAGTGCAGCCTTTGAAATTTCACGTCTTTCATCCTTTTTCATTCCACGATAAACAAGCGGCAGCTCAACATTTTCAAGAGCAGTAAGAGAAGAAATAAGGTTAAATCCCTGGAATATAAATCCAATCTGCTCATTTCTGATAACACTCATCTGATCATCTGTCAGATCATCAACAAGATGACCATTGATATAATACTCGCCATTTGTAGGTGTATCGAGCAGACCGAGCATATTCATAAGAGTTGACTTACCTGAACCTGACTGACCGATAATTGCAACAAACTCACCCTCATCAATTGTAATTGATACACCATCAAGAGCATTTACCTGATTTTCGCCGGGATTATATATTTTATAAACATCACGCACTTCAATAAGATGCATAGCTTCGCCTCCGATTTACAATTAGTATATTTTAATATTACAAGATATAATTAAAAAAGTCAAGAGTATAATTATTATTATATTGTAAACAATATCCACAGGAGTGATTCATATGAGCATAAGCAAAGACGAATACAGCAAAATGACCGATAAAGCAAGTCCCAATTCGCCCGTGATACTCAACTGCATAAAAGCGTTTTTAATCGGCGGATTGATATGCACAATCGGACAAGTCATAATGGAACTTTTGAAAAATGCAGGACTCAACGAAAAAGAGACAGCAGCCGGAACATCTGCCGTTTTGATTATTGCCACTGCAATACTGACAGGTATAGGCGTGTTTGACAAAATCGCAAGGCATGCAGGTGCAGGAACAATCGTACCGATTACAGGCTTTGCAAATTCGGTTGTATCCCCTGCCCTTGAATTTCAGCACGAGGGCTTTGTTCTCGGAACTGCTGCACAGATGTTTACAATTGCAGGTCCCGTAATTGTATATGGTATCGGCTCATCATTTTTATATGGATTGATAATATATATATTCAAGCTGTATTGACTATAAAACACAGGGTTATTCATTATTGAATTAATCCTGTGTTTTTTCATTTTATTTATTTAATTCTTTTATCAATGCATCTGTATCTGCAAGATGAATCCGCTTGGAACAGATATAAGTTCTATAATCTGTACCGAAATTTATTTTTTCGTCAGGACTGAATTTGCCGTAGCTTGAGGTTACAATTGTTCCGTCATCAAGCACAACATTGCCGCAATAGCCTGTATCCGTACCTGCATAGTATTCAGGCTCCTTTTGTCCTTTTATATAGATATGGGCAAGCTTTATTCTGTACTGTCCCTCCGTGCCGTTTTTAAGGTCATCATAAGTACCTACCCATGCAATCCAGCCCTCACTTATAAAACCGCTAGTTGTGCTTTCAAGCGCATTCTGCTCAGCCTTTGCTCCTCTTTCAATAGAACGGAAGGTAATGAAAAGTCTGCCATCCTTAGTCCATTCTGCCTTGTGTCGCTCACCATTAAGTGCAGCGGGCAGCTCAACAGGCTCGCTCCAGGTAACACCCTCATCATTTGAAAACGAGACAAGAGAATTCATTTTTTTAGTATTGCTTCTTGAAATAAGGCATAGCTCGTCACCTGTACCCTGCTCTGAACGTATACACTCAACCTCACACATATTGGACAGCTCTTCAATATCGCGGTACTGAGAAAAATACTTTTCAGGCACACTCCATTGGGGGTTCCCCTGCTCATCAAAGGTAAGTATTGTTTTATAATTATAGAAATTTGCGTCATGGAAAAAGCCCATCCACTTGTCAACAAACTGACCGTTTTCCTTAAGCTGTGTGAGACTTGCCATCGCAACAATAGGAATAACAGGATAATCACTATTAATGTCATAAAATGTCTCAAACTCAGTCCAGGTCTGTCCCTCATCCGTTGATACAGAACAGTTAAAGCCGCCATCTGTCTCAGTATTCTTCCATTTAGGATTTGCTGAAATCATTATAAGCTTATCATCGGTTTTTCCATCTGTAAACTTAAGCCGATAAACAGTAGGCGTCTCCTGAGAGTCAGCCCAGCTTTTCGGTGTGTTTTCAATTGACTCTGACCATGTCAGACCGCCATCGGTGCTGATTTTATTGAGAACTGCACCCTTGCCGTGACCTGCAGGATACATAGTTAAAATATTACCGTTTTTCAAAAGCACAGAATCAGGGTGAGCCATATATTTCTTTGAATCATCAACAGTTGTAAGCTCATACAGATAATCATATTTACTGTCAATATTTTCAGGCTTAACGCTGAGATCGAGTTCAGGTATTGTGTAATCCGATCCTGTAAAAGCAAGCGGTTCAGCTGTATTTTTCTGACAGCCGAATAAGAGCGTGCAGATAAGAATTACACCAATCAATACACTTACAAGCTTTTTCATAAATACTCTCCGTTCTTATTTTTATTTTAAACCATATAATCATCATACAATAAATGTACTAAAACTGCAATAACATTTATTTGCACAAATAAGCTCAAAACAACAATATCAATTTACAATCCATATTCAATATGATATTATATACAAAACTGTTTAAAGCGTGGTGAGGAAATGAAAAAAATTGTTATCGGTATTTTAGCCCATGTCGATTCGGGCAAAACGACTCTTTCGGAAGCACTGCTGTATCAGGCAGGAAGTATAAACAAACTCGGCAGAGTGGATCATCGAGACTCTTTTTTAGATACATTTTCTCTAGAACGCGACAGAGGCATAACCATTTTCTCGAAACAGGCTGTTTTAAAATATAATGACGTTGAATTCACCCTGCTTGACACACCGGGACACGTTGATTTCTCTGCTGAAACAGAACGCACACTGCAGGTGCTCGATTACGCAGTTTTGGTAATCAGCGCCACAGACGGTATTCAGAGCCACACACATACGCTGTGGAAATTGCTTTCCAAATATAATGTACCCTGCTTTATTTTCATAAACAAAATGGATTTGGAGGGTGCTGATAAAACACGTGTAATAACTGAATTAAAAGCAAAGTTCAGCGACGGCTGTATTGATTTTGACTGTGCTGATAAGAACGAATTTTTCGAGAACATTGCACTATGCGACGAACAGCTTTTAAATCAATATTATGAAAGTGAGGCACTTGAAAAAGAAGATATTATCACCTGTATAAAAAGCAGAAAAATCTTCCCGTGCCTGTTCGGCTCAGCACTTAAGCTGACAGGTGTTAAAGAATTCTTAGAGTGTCTTTACAGCTATACCGAAATGCCGAAATACGGCAATGAATTTGCAGGTAAGGTATATAAAATTTCAGAGGATAAAGGACAGCGTCTCACATTCTTAAAGGTTACAGGCGGCAGCTTAAAGGTTAAAGAAATACTGCAGTCCGATAAAAACAAAAACGCTGAAAAGATAAATCAAATCAGAATATACTCAGGTGAAAAATTCACTGCTATAGATGAAGCCGAAGCAGGTACAATATGTGCTGTAACAGGTATTACATTTACGCAATCGGGTGATGGACTCGGCACGGAAAAGAGCACAGGACTGCCCGTACTGGAGCCAGTACTGACATACAGATTAGAACTGCCTGACCATGTAGATGCACACACAGCCCTCGAAAAAATGAGAATACTTGAAAGCGAGGATCCCCAGCTCAAGGTTGTATGGAACGAACGTCTTGGCGAAATACAGGTTCAGCTTATGGGTGACATTCAGCTTGAAATCCTGCAGTCTATAATCGTGCAGCGTTTTGGTATCAATGCCGCCTTTAGCAAGGGTAATATAATATATAAAGAAACAATTGCAGATACAGTTGAGGGCATCGGTCATTTTGAACCGCTCAGGCATTATGCCGAAGTACATCTGCTCTTAAAGCCTGCAAAAAGAGACAGCGGAATTGTATTCAAAACCGACTGTAAGGAAGACCTGCTCGATAAAAACTGGCAACGATTGATTTTAACACATCTTTATGAAAAAACACATATTGGTGTTCTTACAGGCTCACCGATAACAGATATGGAAATCACACTCGTATCAGGCAGAGCGCACGCTAAACACACAGAAGGCGGTGATTTCAGACAGGCTACCTACAGAGCCGTAAGGCAGGGACTGCGTTCGGCAAAATCTATTCTGCTCGAGCCGATTTATGAATTCTCATTAGAAGTACCCACTGGAAATATCGGCAGAGCAATGACGGACATTCAGCGGATGTTTGGTAATTTTAATCCGCCTGAGACTGTTGGTGAATATTCAGTTATCAGCGGCACTGCACCTGTTTCAACGATGTATGATTATTCGAGAGATGTTGTACAGTACACCCACGGCAAGGGAAAGCTGATGTGTACATTAAAAGGATATGAGCCCTGCCACAATGCCGAAGAGGTCATTGCAAATATCGGCTATGACTGCGACGGGGATACCGATAATCCATGTGACTCGGTTTTCTGCTCTCACGGTGCAGGGTATAACGTTAAATGGAATGAAGTCAAAAGCCATATGCACCTGCCGAGTGCACTTTCAGCTCCCAAAAGTACTTATACAGATAATGACATCAAAACGACATTTTCAGGCTGTAAGAATAAGGACAACCTTTTTGCTCTTGATAAAGAATTAATGCAGATTTTTGAGCAGACCTATGGTCCTATAAAAAATCGTTCGGTAAATCAGAATCATTTTACATTTACTGAAAACAACGATAATAAAAGCAAAAATAAAATCGAAAACAAGAAATACAAATCGGTTAAAATCCCTAAATATGACGGCACAGAGTATCTGCTTGTTGACGGATATAATGTTATTTTTGCGTGGGACAGCCTAAAAAAATTGTCGCAGGATAATATAGAGGGTGCACGAAATACTCTAATCAATATTCTGTGTAATTATCAGGGCTATAAAAAATGCGAGGTAATTTTGGTCTTTGACGCTTATAAAGTTAAAGGAAACACGCGTGAGGTTGAAAAGGTAAACAACATCAACATCGTTTATACCAAAGAGGCTGAAACAGCTGATATGTATATTGAAAAGGTATCTCATAAGCTTGCTGAAAATCATAAGGTAAGAGTCGTCACATCTGATGCACTTGAACAGCTTATCATCCTTGAGGGTGGAGCCTTGCGTGTGTCTTCAAGAGAATTCCTTTATGAAGTACAACAGGCAGAAGAGGATATAAGAAATATCATTTCTGAAACGTTTTGATTTCACAATCAATTATAACATCAATTTTTCTAAAGGATAATAAATATGCTTGATGAAAATTATATAAGAAGTGTAAAATTGAATGATAAGTACATTCATGAAATCGAAAATTCGTATTTGAAAGATGTTGCATCCGTTAAATTCCTGCTTGAAGGAAACACAATTCAATTTGACAAAAGAATAACCTTCATTATTGGTGAAAACGGCATTGGCAAATCGACCTTGCTTGAAGCAATCGCAGTTGCAT
>JAIDVA010000267.1 GCA_029059925.1 Eubacterium sp.
GTATACAATAATCCCCTCAACTTTGCAACAAATTTATTATTATCAATTATGAAGAAAGTGTAAATTGCCTGTAAACATTAAATCCGCCGACTGTATGCGACACGATAGGACTTGAAAAAAACTTCACAATGTAGTATTATGAGTGAAGATTTATGATTGTATAATTAGGTAATTAAAATATACAGGTGACGAAAAACAGCGTTTTTTAAAGAAAATTTCACGTTTTAAAATTTAACAGAGGTTAAAATATGAGCGAAAAAATCACTTGCCTTAAGCAGAGATATCGGGAAAATCCCGGTTGGTATTGGCTTTTGGCAACAATATTTCTTTTCCCTATTCTGCCTGAATACGTAAGTCCGTTCATTCTTTTTATAGGATTTATTGTATTCAAGCGCCAATGGACACGTGAGGGCAGAAAAGCCAAGGTTGGCACGCTGGGAAAAATAATGATGGGCTTTATGGCACTTGCACTTGTGAGTGCATTATGGTCAAGCACAAAATTTTCTGCTTTTTCAACTGCTATGCTTTGGTGGGGAATGTTTTTAGTTGAGGTTATGATTTATAACCTTGCAAGAACAAGGCAGAAAATTGACAGAATTCTGTCATTAATGGTTATATCAGGCGGTATAAACGGACTCATCGGTACAATTCAGATTTGCACCTATACACTGCACAAATTTGATTATATACCAAAAAAGTTTGTATTAACCACTCCTTTTTATAAAAATCTTGATAAGGCAGTATATGACTTTCTGCCGTTTGAAATAAGCACAAAGATGTGGACAACACGAGCAAGCGGATTTTTCTCAAATCCAAATCTGCTTTCAACCTATATGATTATTGTGTTCCCGATATCGATTTATCTTTTCTTGAATGCAAAATCGCGTAAGGAAAAGATATTTTATTTCATATTCAATGTTTTAATCAGTGCAGGATTAAGCTCAACAATGACACGTGCAGGCTGCTTTATCGCAATATTCGGATGGATATTTATGTTCATCTTCCTTGCAAAAAAGTATGCAAAACCAATGTTCAAAATATTTATTCCTACAATTTGTGTCATTATTCCGGCTATTCTTACAAGATACGGCCTGATTTTTAAGACCGTAGGTAAGGTCAGCGGTGGCGGCAGCGGTGGTGCTGAGGCAAAAAAATCCTCGATAGCGCATTTTCAGATTTGGCAGAGCCTTATTGATTATCTTACAAGCCATGTAAAAGCGTTTTTCATCGGTCTCGGCTTTGGTGTTGAGGAGACAGGAAAGGTACTGCTTAATGAATACAATCTCAACAAGCCGCACGCACATAACTTTATTCTTGAAACCTGGATGGAGCTTGGAATAATAGGCGTAATTCTTTTCTTTGTCGTTATTGTGTGCGCCTTCGGAAAAATGCTTGAAATCAATGCTAATAACGGCAAAAAGTTCACATTGGTATTTTGTGTTTTCACATCTATGATGACATATCTGCTGTTCGGTCTGACAGACTATATTTTCAATTCACCAAAGCAGATTATACTTCTGTTCATCCTTCTGGGTTTGACACAGGCGATAAGCTACTGTTATGAAAAGACTATTATAACAGATTCGCATACACTGAAAGAGGTTGCTGTAAGAGACCTTGAAAATACCATTCATCAGAAATAATAAATATGCAAAGGCAAAGAGCTGTGGTCAAAACCACAGCTCTTTTTTTCGGTATTCCTTATAATGATAATTATTGTTTATATCAGTAAGTGCCGGTCAAATAATCGTAGGGAGCGATGCCCACATCGTTCCGTTGGTATGTGGCGGTGCGATCTGGGCATCGCCCCCTACGAAATCATGTAATCTGCACCAACGTAGGGGCGAACATCGTTCGCCCGTAGGTACAACGATAATGTTGGCGGGCGCACAATGTGCGCCCCTACGATGTAAAATGCAACATCATTTAATACGCTAAACAATAATTTATATTACTTCACCTTTGCAATTGTAACTCCGTTTTCGCCCTCGCCGTATTTACCAAGACGATACTCGGATATATTCGGATGATGTCTGAGATAATCGGTAACTGCTGCTCTTAAAGCACCTGTGCCCTTGCCGTGGATAATACGAATTTCCTCAATACTGTTAAGAACACATTTGTCAATAAACAAACTAAGCTCTCCGATTGCCTCATCAACAGTCTCACCTCTGAGGTCAATTTCCGTTTTAACATCGGCATCTGCACGCGAAGAAGTGCGATAAACATTATACTGCACAGGCTTTGGCTTTTCCTTAGGCTTATCAAGAATCATAATATCAGACAGCTTAACTCTTGTTTTCAGCATTCCCGACTTAACAAGGAGCTTGTCTCCAACCTCAACAACCTCGCCCTCGCCAATACCTTTGATAACGATTCTGTCACCAACCTTAGGCTCACGCGGCAGCTTATAATCATAATCCCAGTTATCTGCAAGCTCAGCAGGATTGATAAGATCATCCATCTCGCCCATCTGTGATTTAACAGCACGGCGGGTTTTGCGTGCAATTTCTGTAGCGTTGGATGAATTCTGCTCTTTTTTGAGTTTTTCAAGCTCAAGCAGAAATTCGGACGATTTACGCTTTGCAGCCTCTATCAGCTTTTCAGCCTCTCGTTTTGCTCTGTCAAGTTCACGCTTTTTTAATGTTTCGATTTTATCCTTTTCAGACTGAGCCTTTTCCTCAATCTTTTTTGCACGTGCTGTCATTTCCTCGGCAATTTTTCGTTCATCCTCCAATGCCTGACGCGAGGTTTCAAGCTTTTCAAGAACGGACTCAAAGTCACGGTTATCTGAATTCACAATACTTTTTGCATGCGCAACAACAGCCTTATCCATGCCAAGATGCTCCGAAATAGCAAAAGCATTTGATCTGCCGGGCACACCAATCAGCAGTCTGTAGGTAGGACGAAGTGTTTCAACATCAAATTCACAGCAGCCATTTATTACGCCTGCGGTGTCAAGTGCATACGCCTTAAGCTCGGCATAATGCGTTGTCGCAGCAATAACTGCACCCTTTGAACGCAGATTTTCAATGACTGACACGGCAAGTGCAGCACCCTCAACAGGATCAGTACCTGCACCAAGCTCATCAATAAGCACAAGCGAATTGTTATCCGCCTTACTCATAATATCAATGATGTTAACCATATGTGATGAGAAAGTGGAAAGCGATTGCGCAATACTCTGCTCATCACCGATATCAACCAGTATTTTATCAAACACAGATATGCGTGACCTGTCACCGGCAGGGATAAGAATACCGCACATTGTCATTGCAGTGAGCAGACCGAGTGTTTTAAGGGACACCGTTTTACCGCCCGTATTAGGGCCTGTAATTACAAGCGTATCATATTCATCACCAAGTGAAATATCTGTCGGCACCACCTTTTTGGGATCAATCAGCGGATGACGTGCTTTTTTCAGATTGATAACGCCCTCTCTATTCAGGAGCGGTTTGGTTGCCTTCATTTTATATGCAAGATGTGCCTTAGCAAAAATAAGATTAAGCATAACAGCACTGTCAAATGAATGCTTGATTGACTCGGAAAATTCGCCTGCCTCGGCTGACAGCTCAAAGAGAATACGTGCAATCTCATCACGTTCTTTACCCTGCAGGACTTTAATATCATTATTGGCATCTACTACAGATGCAGGCTCAACAAAAACGGTAGCACCTGTTGAGGAAGTATCGTGCACCAGACCTGGAACATTCCCCCTGTTTTCAGCCTTAACAGGAACAACAAAACGGCCATTGCGCTGGGTTACAATAGCTTCCTGCAGATACTGCTGATAGTGAGCGGAATGAATCATAGAATCAAGCTTTTCACGTATTGAATTTTCCTTTGACCTTATTTTTCTGCGAATATCATAAAGCGTATCGGATGCCTTGTCAGAAATTTCCTCTTCATTAATAATACAGGTGAAAATTTTATTTTCAAGATACTTATTAACTGTAATTCCCTCAAAGAAAAAATCAAGGTTAGTCCTTACACCGCTGCAGTGATTATGCCACTCGTCAAGTGTTCTGAGCGAACGAAGGCAATATGCAATATCCAGCAGCTCCTTTGGATTGAGCGAGCCACCTGCGCCCGCTCTATGTAGCGGATTATTCACATTTTTAAGCCCTGAAAATGATGGTGCGCCAAAGCGTGCCAAAAGAGAAAAAGCATCCTCTGTCTGTGAAAGCAGCAGCTCAACCTCAGCCATATCAGCGGTCGGACGCAGTGACAGTGCAAGCTCTTTTGCATCATCGCAGGAGCATTCCTGTGCGAGCTTGTCTAAAATCAAATCAAGCTCGAGTGTTTTAAAATTTTTATCCATTTATAGTATTCCTTTATAAAATTCAAGGGTTGGTAATTTTTTCTGTATTCGTGATAAAAGATATTTTTCACTGATTTGCGAAAGCAGAGCAAGGTTGTCCTGCGACAATGCAAATGAAAATATCTTTTTCGGCTCGGTAAGGCAGATAAAACGAATGGCTGTAATCACATTTTTTGGACATGGTATTGCACCCGCCTTGGGGCAGTTTTCGCAGTAAATACAGCCGTCAAGCGTATCGAAATACATCAAATCACTTTCATATACCGAGCAGTTTGCACAGGCAAGAATGTTCGGCATATAACCGCCCAGCGACAGCAATCTGAATTCAACCGCTGATTTGATAAGCCTGATATCCTTGCTGCTGTTACAAAGCAAATGAAGTGAGTTAAGTAAAACAGAGAGCATCTCAGGTGCAGGCTGCTCCTCCTCACAAAGCTCATAAGCAAGCTGTGCAAAATACTGTGCAGCAGCGAGCCGAACAATATCCTTTCTTAAATCAAAAAAGACTTCTATCGGCACAGCATTATCGACTGTGAAGGCATCACGCCCGCGATAAAGCGAAAAATCAGAAAATGCAAAAAGTGAGGTTGACGAAGCAAGCCGGTTTTTCATTTGCTTTGCCCCGCGCACAAAAGCACGTACAAGTCCATAATCAGCAGTAAGGAGAGTAACTAAACGGTCACTCTCCCCTATAGTCTGTTCTCTGATTACTAAACCCTTGGTTGTAGTTGTCATTCTGTTCTGCCTTTTCTTTTTCTTTATAGCTCAAATAGTCCTGAACTGAGCCCGAGCGCCAAAAGCTCAGCCATTCTTTGTAATCGTAATCCATAAATACACCGCCATTAAATTGTCAGGGCTTTGTAATCTCTGTCCTGCTCTAATATTTTATCCTATGGCGGTGTATAAAATTTGTGTTAAATTAATCCAATCCGAAATTATGGATTAAGCCCTCACGGTTACGCCAGTCAAGCTTGACCTTAACCCAACAGTGAAGATTAACCTTAATCTGGAAAAAGCTCTCCAAATCCTGCCTTGCAAAGGTTGAAACCTTTTTGAGCATAGCGCCGTTTTTGCCTATAACCATACCCTTATGGCTCTCGCGCTCACAGTAAATGGTAGCGTCAATATCAAGAATATCCTTATCCTGACGCTCGCTCATTTTTTCAACGGCAACAGCAATTCCATGCGGTATTTCCTTATCCATAAGACGGAGTATTTTTTCACGTATAATCTCTGCAGCAAGCACCCTTTCAGGCTGGTCTGTCAAGGTATCGTCAGGGAAAAAGTGCGGTGATTCAAAGGCAAGCTTATCAAGCTCTGCCTTAAGCTCGTCAACATTGTCTCCCTCAGAAGCACTTACAGGCACAACTGCCTGAAAATCAAAGAGTGAGGTTAAATAAACAATTCTGTTTAAAAGCTCCTCCTTATCCTTAATCATATCAATTTTATTGATTGCAAGGATAACAGGCATTTTCTGTTTTCTGAACATATCAAGAAGCTGCAATTCCTGCTCGTTGAGCTCGCCTCTGGGTTCGGTTAAAAACAGGCACGCATCAACGCCGCCTACTGTATCACCAACGGCTTCATTCATCTTTTCACCAAGCTTGTTGTGTGCTCTGTGAAAGCCCGGAGTATCAGTAAAAACAAGCTGTGTCTCATCTTCAGTAAGAACACCCATAATCTTTGTTCGGGTAGTCTGTGGCTTTGAGGATACAATTGCAATCTTTTGTCCGAGTATTCTGTTAAGTAAAGAGGACTTGCCGACATTCGGCTTGCCCACAATTGCTATAAAAGCAGTTTTTGTCATTATTCGTCTCCCATATAATAGCTGTTATTCCTCTTCCAACCTATCTGAGTTAAAACAGTCTCTTCCTTTTCTCTCATATGTACAGCCTCAAGTCCGCCGTCTTCATGGTCATAGCCAAGAAGATGCAGCATAGAATGAACGGTCAAAAAACCGATTTCACGCTGAAGCGGATGATTATAAAGCTCAGCCTGCTCAAATGCCTTTTCCATAGAAATAACTATATCGCCAAGCATTTTTGCACCCGTGTCCATATTAACATCATATTCGCCGTTTTCTCCCAAAGGAAAAGACAGTACGTCTGTTTCCTTATCAATATTGCGATATTGACTGTTAAGCTCTCTTATCTGCTCGTTGTTCACAAAACGGACACTTACCTCGGCAGGGCCTTCAAAATTCTCAAGCTCAAGCACTGCGTGACAGCAGCGTCTTATCAGCATACGAATACCTGTAGGTATTTTTACATCCTTCTGATCATTTGAAATAATAACCTTTACTGAATTCATTACTTATTCTTTTCCTCCTTCTCGTATTTTTCATAAGCCTTAACTATATCCTGCACAAGCTTGTGACGCACAACATCCTGCTGATTGAATCGGCAGATTGAAATATCGTCAACATCTCTTAATATGTGCATAACCTTTTTCAGTCCTGATTTTTTACCATCAGGCAAATCAATCTGTGTTGCATCACCTGTGATTACCATTTTTGAGCGAAAACCAAGACGGGTTAAAAACATCTTCATCTGCTCAGGTGTGGTATTTTGTGCCTCATCAAGAATGATAAAGCTGTCATCAAGTGTTCTGCCTCGCATATATGCAAGCGGAGCAACCTCAATTGCACCGCGCTCCTGATAGCGCTGAAAATTCTCAGCACCTAGCATATCAAAAAGCGCATCATAAAGCGGTCTCAAATAAGGGTCAACCTTGCTTTGCAAATCACCCGGCAGAAATCCGAGCTTTTCACCTGCCTCAACAGCAGGTCTTGTGAGAATAATCCTCGTTACCTCTTTAGCACGAAAAGCAGTTACTGCCATTGCAACTGCAAGATATGTTTTACCTGTACCTGCAGGACCTACACCAAAAGTGATTGTATTATTTCGTATAGCCTCGCAATACTTTTTCTGTCCCAAGGTTTTAGGCTTGACAGGTCTGCCCTTTGAGGTAATGCAGATGGAATCTGATGTCATACTGTTAAGCTTATCCTCATTGCCCTCATTTACAAGCGACATAACATATCTCACATTCTGGTCGGAAAGACTTTCACCCTTACCTATCAAAACCAAAAGTGAGTTGAGTGCTCTGACTGCCTTCGACACATTTTCAGCATCACCGACAACCTTTAAATCACTGCCGCGTGAAATAATTGATACACCATATTCACGCTCTATTAACTTGACATTTTCATCAAAGCTGCCAAACAAATTTACTGCCTGATCAAGCGCTTCAAATTCAATTATCTGTTCAATCATTGTTCTTCGTTCTTTTCTACTTTAATTTTTTCTATTCTTCGCTCATCTACCTCTAAAACAGTAAATGTAAGATTTTCGTAGCTGACAATCTCATTATCCTGCTCACCTGTAGGCAGATAGCCTAAAAGATTAATTACAAAGCCTGCAAGTGTATCGTAGTCACCGTCGGGCAGATTGATACCTAAAACCTTTTCAACATCGTCTATATCAGTCATACCGTCAAAGGTAAAGGTTTTTTCATCAATCTGTGTAACAAGCTCTTCCTCTTCATCATCATATTCATCACGAATATTTCCTACAATGCTCTCAAGCACATCCTCCATTGTTACAATACCGGCTGTTCCGCCGTATTCATCAACTACAATGGCAAGCATGATTCTGGTATCTGTCATCTGAGCAAACAGCTTTCCGCACGGCAAGGTTTCAGGTACAAACAGTGGCTTACGTATATAATCAGCTATTTTATCATCAGCAGTTATTTTGCTGCCTACAAATTTAAGCAAATCCTTAACATAGATTATTCCGCATATATCATCAAGATCCTCGTTATAAACAGGAATTCTCGACCTGCCGTGTTCCATAGATATTTTAACTGCATTTTCAATTGAATCATCAAGCTCTACAGCATCGACATCGGTACGATGAGTCATAATATCCCCTGCATTCAAATCATCAAACTCAAAGATATTATTAATCATTTCCCTTTGATTTTTCTCAAGCTCGCCTACCTGTTTATCATCCTCGACAAGCTGTTTTATTTCCTCTTCAGTTGAGCTTTCTTTTTTGAAAAGCTTTAGCAGACCACTGCCCATAAAGGCAAATACCTCCAAAATCATAAAAATAGTCTAAGATATAATCCTATTTATTATAT
>JAIDVA010000268.1 GCA_029059925.1 Eubacterium sp.
TTCTCTGCGCTGACTGCAAATACAGTTATTGCAAAAGTATTTGATTATGATATATTGCAGGAGACGGTGAATACAATTTCTGAAAAGCTGCAGGAAATTGGTATTATTCCACCTAAGGGTGATAATGATATTACGATTGACAATAATCCATTGGTGACTGACAGTAATTTAAATGATACCGTACCACCTGACGAGCCGATTACACAGAAAACTGAATCTACTTCAACGTCGGCGGTTAATATGAAATCTGCTTCACCTGTAAAAACGCAGGAAAAGAAAAATGAGAGTAATGCGCAAAATACTGAAACAGACAGCGGGGAAACTGCTGTGGTTACACCATCAAAGCCGCTTGTTGCGATTGATTCGATTGAAAGTCCTATAGAATATAAGAAAAACAATACCTACACATTATATCTTGATGCAGACGGCGGCGAGTGTGCAGTCAAGGGTGTTGAGGTTGAATACGGCAAAAAGATTCCTGCGCTTCCAAATCCCGAGCCTCGTGATGGTTATGCTTTCTTAGGCTGGTATTCACTTGAGCTTTTGAAGCTAAACTCAACAACGACTGTGTGGATTAAACCGGATTGGATCTATAAACATGAGGGAGATTTAACTGCAGTTGCCAGTTGGGATAAGCTTTACACTTTGCATTTGGATCCGAATGGCGGCGAATGTGATACAAAACCATTAACAGTTGGTTATAATAACCAGAAGAATAAATTGCCCGTACCCGTACGTGAGGGCTATAAATTTGATGGTTGGTATTATGGCGAGAACAGAGTAGGATACTATGGCTATCATTCCAGCTATAAAGACAGCAATGAAGACAATATTAATCTTGTTGCCCATTGGTCCGAAATCATAAATTACACCTTGTTGTTTGACGCAAACTGCGGTCTGTGGGATGTTGACAGCTAGATAATCAGAACAGGTGAGCCTTATGGAGAGCTGCCTGTGCCGACGAGAGATGGCTATACTTTCCTTGGCTGGTATGAGGATAAAGAATATCAGTTTGACAAAATAACGGCTGAAAATTTGTTTGGCAGCAAAAAGAATAAAACTGTCTATGCAATCTGGGGAGATAATAAGCGAAGAGTAAAAGTTCATTTTGACCCTGTTGACGGCGAGTGCGATACGGAATATAAGTATGCTTATTATGACAGAATCTACGGCGATTTGCCTGTTCCGACAAAATACGGCTATACGTTTTCCGGCTGGACAAATGAAAAAGGTGATACGGTATCCTGCAATACCTATATGCGTTATTCCAGCGGGGAAGTAACCTTGTATGCGAATTACAAAATCTGTAATATAAGTCTTTTATTTGACAGTAATTACAGCGGCGGCAGATATTACAGAAAATCAGTTGAATATATGTCAAAAATCGGTGAACTGCCTTATCTTAATGTTACACGTATAGGCTATTCTTTTGATGGTTGGTACACCGAGCGTGAGGGCGGCAGAAAAGTTGAGCCGACAGACGTTGTTGATTTTGCTGAATATACAACATATTATGCCCATTGGATAAAATTGGAGGATTGTAAAATAACGATCCATAAAAATGATGGTTCGGGTAAAATTTATACAGACCTCATTGCTAATGGTGATACCTTTGATATCAGCGAGGTTCAAATTCCTGATAACGATAAAATATTTATCGGCTGGTATGATCAGGAAAAGGGCGGCGAAAAAATACAAGGTAAACTGAAAATTACACAGGATATTGATATCTATGCCCACTGGAAAACAGATGGCTATTGTGTAATAACCGCTCATATTGGTGATAGATCAAGACGTGTTGAGATAAGTGAGGTTAAATACGGTGAACCGCTTGGTGATCTGTATTATAATGTAAATGGTGCCACATTCCTTGGCTGGTATACAGAGGTGTATTACGGCGAAAAGCTGGATGAAAATACAATTATTACACAGGACATTGATATTTATGCGCATTGGAGTAAATATTATGGAAGTGTTATTGTGAAAGAATCATATAAGACCTCTTATCAGCTTAATGAAACAGTATCCCCATATGATTTTAAGCTGCAATATAAGATAGGCAGCAACTATGATATTGATGAAGAGGGCATGACAAGGGTGAGATGTACTGCTGACACAAGTGACTATGGTATAAAAGCTGTCTATTTTACATTTATTCACGATTATGAGGAGGGTGTGTTTACATATACAGGTGAAGGTACAATCTTTGTAGAGGGTTGTCCTCATGACAGCACAACACATATTGAAGATGCCTGTGTTCCAAGCTGTAAAACACCTACAGGCTATACGGGTGATACGATATGTGACCGCTGCGGCAAAAAAATCCGTATGGGAGAAGAGCTTCCTTCTCTCGGTCACGACGAGAATACCAAAACAATAACCTACGATATTAAACCGGGCTGTATTGCTTATGGTTATAAGGGAAGAGTAGAATGCGCCGAATGTGGTGAAATACTTGATTGGGGTGAAGCTATTGAACCACTCGGACATGATGAAAACACGCCCGTAAAAATTATAAGAAAGGTTGATGCAACCTGCACAAAGGATGGCTATACCGGTGATGCAACTTGTCTTAAATGCGGTCAAACTGTAAAGCTCGGTGAAATAATACCGGCAACAGGTCATGACTATACCCGAAATATAGAAAAAGCAAAATTCAACAGTGCAGGCTTGATAAAGGATGTGTGCAATAGATGTTACAGCGTGATTAGAGTAGAAGAAATCCCGTCTGCAAGGCTGAACATCAGCACAAGACAGCTTTCTTACAATGCAACGGTTCAGACACCTGAAATATCCGTAATCAATGTCCCTGATGATTGCTATACACTTGAAGTAGAAAAAGGAAGTGAAATAGGATATTATAAGGTAACCGCTACCTTGTCAGGTGATTATTATGAGGGCAAGAAAACAGATTATTACAGAATTCTGCCTCCAAGCACAGACATTGAAACGCTTACTGCACTCTCGAAGGGGATAACAGTTAAACCAAGCAGCATTTGTGATGCAGTCGACGGCTACCAGATTGAGTACCGTGTAAATCAGATAATGTCTGTTGTAACTACTGTGAATTTTGCAAATAACGGCAGAACGGAGTTTGTAAAAACAGGTCTTGAATCAAAAACAAGCTATATGGTCCGCATCAGAGCATACAAGGATGTAGTTGAAGACGGTAAAAATGCTAGATACTATTCTGACTGGAGCGACTATAAAGATATAACAACATTAAAATAGTGTTAACAGACGGCAGAGAAATCTGCCGTCTTTACTTTATCTGCCTTTAATGTTATGATGATATCAGGTGAGAAGAATGAAGAAAATAATTGTAATCGGCGGCAACGGCTCAGGAAAAACGACCTTTGCAAGACAGCTTAGCAAACAGCTTGATATCCCTTTGATATTTATTGATAAAATATATTGGACTGATAATTGGACAAGAGCAGACGAGGACACGGCAAATGCTGTACTGAAATCTGAAATGCAGAAGGATAAATGGATTATCGACGGAAATCATACCTCTTCAATTCCTGAGAGATTAAAGGAATGTGATACAGTATTTTATTTTGATTTCAGTGCATTTGATTGTCTTATTGGCTCAATTGTACGAGTAATTAAGAATTACGGCATTCAGCGTGATGATGTCGGCGGCAAGAACAATATTGAAAAATTTGATAAAAGCAAAATCGACTTTTTTAAATCTGTTTTAAAGTTCAATAAGCTAAACAGAGCACAGTATTATCAGATGATAAATGCTGTTGAGAATGTCAATTTCATCATCTTCAGGAAACGAAAACAAGCAAATGATTATCTTAAAAATAAAAAATATTTAAAATAACTCCTTGACAAAGCATTTGACTTGTGTTACTTTGTAAATAATAAATTTGTTCAAAGAGAGTAAGATTATGTTTAATTTAACCTCAAAACTTCATTCACAGCAGTACGCTCCCGCATATTATGCGTGGGCTTATTCGTCGTGTGTTCATCGGAGTTTTGTGAGGATATAATTATATAT
>JAIDVA010000269.1 GCA_029059925.1 Eubacterium sp.
AGTATTACTTTTTAAGACTATTAAGAAAACATTGTATAAACGTAAAGAGTTAATAGAACAGCAATTCAAAGCTGCCGAGGATTCACAGGCTCAGGCAGATGAGCTTAAGGCTCAGTATCAGAGCGAGCTTGACGGCGTTGAGGATGAGAGAAAGCAGATTCTTGTTGATGCAAGAGAAGATGCAAAGGCGCAGTATAACAAAATTGTTGAGCGTGCCCAGAATGATGCTGATAAGATTAAGGCTGATGCAAGAAAGGCTGCTGATTATGAAACTGAAAAGGCAAGACTTGCCGTTAAAGAGGAAATTGCAGCTCTTGCTATGGAAACAGCCCAAAAGGTTATTGCGCAGAAAGTGTCTTCTGACACAGACAGCAGCCTTTACGATAAATTTTTAGATGAAAGCAGTGATGAATAATGATTAATAATATTGACAATTATCTTGAATCATTGTTTAAGTTGCATGTAAGTGTTTCGAATCTTGAGGATGCAATGAAAATTTTGTCCTCATCATCAGAGCTTGACGATATGCTTGATAATCCTAATATAACGCACTCGGAAAAGGAGAAAATCGTTAATGATCTTTTTTCCTCTTCTGTAAGAAAGATTGTGTGTGAATTTGCTGATGAATGCAAGATTTCGGATTTTGCAGAGCTTGTCAGTGAATACGCAAAGGCGGTCAATAAAAAGAATAATATTGCAGATGCAACTGTGTACTGTGTTACTCCGCCTGATGAAAAACAGCTGAATGGCATTAAGAATTTTGTGTGCAAAGAGACAGGTGCAGGCTCGGCTAATATTAAGATTGTTAAAGATGACAGCCTTATAGGCGGTTTTATTATCAATATCGGCAGTAAGGAATATGACCACAGCTTAAAGACAAAGCTTGAGTCAATCAAGGCACAGGTAATGAAAACTGCCCGTGACAGCAGTGTTGATAATGCTTCGGTTATTGCTACACTCAGACGCGATATTAAGGACTTTGATTTAAGATGTGACAGTGAGGAAATCGGAACTGTTGTAAGAGTTGGTGACAGCATTGCAACAATTCATGGCCTTGACCATGCAATGTACGGCGAGATTGTTGTGTTTGAAAATGGTGTCAAGGGTATGGTGCAGGATATCAAAAAACATCAGATAGGTGTTATCCTGTTTGGCAGTGATGTCGGTATTCATCAGGGCACGAGAGTAAAACGTACACATAAAAAAGCAGGTGTGCCTGTAGGCAGTGACTTTATTGGCAGAATTGTCAATTCTCTCGGTGAGCCTATTGACGGTAAAGGAGCAATCAAGGCAGAGGATTATCGCCTTGTTGAACAGAGTGCACCATCAGTTGTTGACCGTAAAAGTGTTGACACGCCTATGGCAACAGGTATTCTTTCTATCGACTCCATGTTCCCGATAGGCAGGGGCCAGAGAGAGCTTATTATCGGTGACAGGCAGACAGGTAAAACCTCAATCGCCATTGATACAATCCTTAACCAGAAGGGCAAGGATGTTATTTGTATATATAATGCAATCGGTCAGAAGGCATCAAGCGTTGCAAAGCTTGTAAATACGCTTGAAAAGAATGGTGCAATGGATTATACAATCGTTGTATGCGCCACAGCATCCGACCCTGCATCACTTCAATATATTTCTCCATATTCTGCAACAGCGCTTGCTGAGCATTTTATGTATCAGGGTAAGGATTGCCTTATAGTATATGATGATTTGAGCAAGCACGCAGTTGCTTACCGTGCACTTTCACTTTTGCTTGAGAGAAGCCCGGGGCGTGAGGCTTATCCCGGTGATGTATTCTATCTTCATTCACGTCTGCTTGAGCGTTCAAGCAAGCTGAGTGATGAGCTTGGCGGCGGCTCAATTACCGCTCTGCCGATTATTGAAACACAGGCGGGTGACGTTTCGGCTTATATTCCGACAAATGTTATCTCTATTACTGACGGACAGATTTTCCTTGAAAGTGATTTGTTCTTCAGCGGTATGCGTCCAGCTGTAAATGTTGGCCTTTCCGTATCCCGTGTAGGTGGTGCAGCACAGACTAAGGCAATGAAAAAGGCAGCAGGCTCACTTCGTATTGACCTTGCTCAGTACAGAGAAATGGAGGTCTTTACTCAGTTTTCGTCAGACCTTGATGAGGAAACCAAGGCGGGTCTTGTGTACGGTCAGGGGCTTATGGAACTGTTGAAGCAGCCGCTGGGTAGACCGCTTTCACTTGCTGATATGGTTATTACCCTTGTGGCTGCCACAGGCAAAAGGTTTATGGATGTTCCGATTAATAAAATTAAACCATTCCAGATGGATATGCTTGATTTTATGAATGAAAAATATTCAGATATCGTTAATACAATTGAAAGAATCAAGCTTTTGGATGATGATATGAGAGAGCAGATTTTAGCTGCAGTTGATGAATTTAAGAAGGTAAATAATGGCTAATTCACGTGAAATACAAGCCAGAATGAAGTCAATTAAGGATACCATGAAAATCACAAATGCAATGTGCATGATATCCTCTTCAAAGCTTCAGAAGGCAAGACGTGATCTGAAAAATACAGAGCCTTATTTTTATGCAATTCAGGAGTCGCTTGCAAAAATACTTGACCTTTCACCCGATACAGGCAACGAGTTTTTTGATAAGCGCGAGAGCATTCCTGCAAAGGAACGCAAGCAGGGCTATATTGTAGTTACTGCCGACAAGGGTATGGCGGGTGCATATAACCACAATGTTATCAAAATTGCTGAGAAGGAGGCTTTGTCCGACAATAAAAATATGCTTTTTGTTGTCGGTCAGGTTGGTCGCAGATATTTTGAAAAAAAGAATATTCCAATCGATATAAATTTTAAATATACAGCTCAGAATCCGAATATGAACAGAGCAAGAATCATCAGTGAAAAGGTTGTTGATTTGTTCAGAACAGGCGAGCTTGACGAGGTTTATATCGTATATACGAGAATGATTAACTCGGTTACTTTTAATGCAGAGATTAAGCAGCTGCTGCCGCTGAAGAGAAACAGACTTGAATCAGACGGTAAAAATAATTATCAGCAATGCTATTTTGCACCTGATATTGACACTGTGTTTGCCAATATAGTACCTAATTATGTTGCAGGCTATGTTTATGGTGCACTTGTTGAATCTTACTGTTCAGAGCATAATGCCCGTATGATGGCTATGCAGACAGCAACTGATGCAGCAAGTGATATGCTTAGGGGCTTGAGTATCGAGTTCAACCGTGCGAGACAGGCGGCGATTACGCAGGAGATTACTGAGGTAATTGCAGGCTCAAAGGCACAGAAAAACAAATCAGAGTAGGAGGTGTCCTTTTATGAATATTGGTAAAATTATACAGGTTATGGGGCCTGTTGTTGACGTTGAGTTTGAGAGTGAACTGCCAAAAATTAAGGACGCTCTTGAGGTTACAGTTGATGGTAAAAGACTTGTTATGGAGGTCAGCCAGCATATCGGCTCAAATTGTGTGCGCTGTATTATGCTTGCAGCGTCAGAAGGTCTTTGCAAGGATATGGAGGTTACCGCAACAGGTGATGCCATAAAGGTGCCTGTGGGCAGTAAAACACTCGGCAGACTTTTCAATGTTGTCGGTGATGCAATTGATGGTAAGGGTGACCTTGACGACGAGGAGCATTGGCCTATTCACAGAGCTGCTCCCTCATTTGAGGATCAGGCATCAGAGGTGGAAATTCTCGAAACCGGTATTAAAGTTATTGACCTTTTAACCCCTTATCAGAAGGGCGGTAAAATCGGACTTTTCGGCGGTGCAGGTGTTGGTAAAACCGTTCTGATTCAGGAGCTTATTACTAACGTTGCAACCCAGCACGGCGGTTATTCGATTTTTACGGGTGTAGGTGAGCGAAGCCGTGAAGGCAACGATTTATGGAAGGAAATGGGTGAGTCAGGAGTTCTTAGCAAAACCGCACTCGTTTTCGGTCAGATGAATGAGCCGCCCGGAGCACGTATGCGTGTTGCTGAAACAGGACTGATAATGGCAG
>JAIDVA010000027.1 GCA_029059925.1 Eubacterium sp.
CTGGTAATATACCGATGAAATTGAGAGGTAATATTTATGAATGAAATTTTAAAATTCAATTATGATTATTCTAAGTGCATGGTTATGAAGCTTGGTATGGCTTATCCTGAAAAGAAGATTCCGAATAAAAGCCATATACTGCTTACCTTTGATGAAGCACTGGAATACATAAAAAAGATAGATAATATTACGCAGGGCATCACAAAAATATATTATCTTGTTGGTTGGCAGTATCTTGGACACGATGACAAATATCCTGATTTTTTTGAAGTTAATAAGGCACTCAAAAGACCTGAGGATAAGACTGCTTATGATAGTTTTAAATGGTTTGCTGAGGAAGCAAAGAACTATAATTCAATCATCAGTGTTCATATAAATTTTAATGATGCTTATGACAATGCACCATCATTCAATGAATTTGTTAAGGCGAATGCACTTATAAGAAAGAAAAACGGAAAGATTAATCCAATTGAAAATTATAACGGCAGAAAATGCTATAAAACCTGCCACAAAGCTTACTGGGAATCAGGATTATTTAAGAAAATGTTTGACAGATTTGTTGACGTCTTTCCTTTTATTGCTGAAACTGGTACAATTCATGTTGATAACTTTCAATGCTATAAAAATTATGCACCTTATGTCAGCACTAAAGAAATGCAGGACGCAAGGCGCAATATGATTAAATATGTTCATGAAAAAGGTATTGATATTACATCTGAATTCACCTATAAAGAAAGTGACAGTCTGCCGAACAAGCCTTTCCTTGGACTTCCAAGAGATCATTTCAGCAAATACCCAATGGATACAGTTGGACTTATTCCGCTTAGCTGGTGGTGTTACCGCCTGACTGCGAAGGAGCTTGTTGAAACACTGCCTTCTGTTTACTGCGGCGGTGAATACAGGGAAAAAGCATACAACAAGCTTCTTTATGGCAATATGCATGGCGAGGATATTGTTAGAAAAGAGAATGAAAACTGGGCTGAAGAATTTATACATAGGTTTGCAACATATCAGGTACCCTGCCATTTTCTCAATTCTCATAAAAGATTAGCCATTAATGGTAAAAGGAATCATCTTTCATGTATATTCAGTGATAACATCATCTCATACGCAAAGGGTGAAAAAATCACGCAGAATAATAAAATTATAAAAGACGGTGACACGCTCTTTTTACCATTTGTGCATAAAGAAAAGCAATATATTGCATACAGCACTAAAGGGGATTTCAGAAAATGGGATATATTCGAGAAAGATGTTTCAAAAGCAAAAATATATCAAATAACTGAAAACGGCAATGAATTCATCAAAGAGGTTGCAATAAACAACTGCAAAATTGAATTGTTCATAAAACCGAAAACAGCATTACTGATTGCTTGCAAATAAAAACTAAGCACATCGGCATATTGCCGATGTGCTTAGTTTTTTATTATTCTATATTTTTAAAAACTTCATATGACGGTTTTTCGTTAGCATACAAATCGGTTGAGCCGTGAATTCTTTGCTTAAACTTACCCTCACCTGCTTCGCCGCAATGTGTTCTGTAATCATTAAGTGAAAACCATACATAACCAACCATATTATCAAGCGTTTTATAAATCGGTATTCTTTCCAGCAGAATTTCTGTTCTTCGTTCATCTCCACCTTTGAAAAATGGCTCGCAAAGTCCAAATTCCGTTACCATTGACGGCATATTACCACAGCTGTCGTGCGTTTTAATAATTGTTTTTTTCACATCCTTGCATTTCATCCATAAACCAAGATATTCATTCCACATGGCAATATCGCCGTGAAGAGCTGCATCATCTTTTTGGAAAAATGTTCTGTAATGAAGTGTATTGGATACATAATTCACAAGCCTTGAGCTATCCTTTGACTTGAAATATTTATACATTTCATCAACATATTTTATAGTCTGTTTGGACTTTGCGCCAAGCTCATTGCCTACACCCCAGCAAATGATAGACGGATGGTGAGCATGATAAAGTACCATTGCATCTGCGTGTTGTTTTGCAAGATTCAGCTGCAGAGCCGTTGCTTTTTTAGGACTGCCCCAATAAGGAATTTCTTCCTGCACAAGAAGTCCGTTTTCATCACACCAATCAAAAATGGTTGTATCCTGCTGCCAATGAAAGCGAGTGAACACGCAACCTGCATTTTTAAGCTGTGAAAGGCATTTTATGCTGTGTTCAAGCGGCTCGGCCATACCATAATCAGGATGTGAGCCGGGCATCCATTCGCAACCCTTCATATATATTTCTTTACCGTTAAGCAATACTTTGGTGCACTTCACTTCAATTGTTCTTAAACCGATACGCTTTTCAATTTGGTCGTCGTTTGATTTTATCTTTACAACATAAAGATTTGGGTTATCAATATCCCACAGCTTTAGATTTTCAAACGGCAGTGAAATCGAACCGTCAATAAATGCACTTACAGAAACAACAGACTCATTTGTCTTATAATCCACGACCTCAATATTCACCGTCTGCGGTGTACAGTCAATATCAAGATTCATAACACCGCTGCACAAAGCATTCGTCATACACTCAATGGAATATGTAACATCAAGATGAAACAAATCGGTCTTATCATAAACAGTTAAAATAACATTTCGGGTAAGTCCGCCGTCATCTGCCCAATCATAGTCAAGCGAGTGTGGAAGCATATCATCCTTTTTATAGTTATCAATAATAACTCTTATGTCATTTTCACCCTTTTTAAGATAAGCAGTTATATCAAACTCAAACGGAGTATTGCCTGAACCTGTATGAATTCCTGCAAATGAATTGTTAATATAAAGCTCAGCTGTATGATAAGCACATCCAAAATACAGGATTGCCTTTTTGTTTTCTATGTCTTCCACATTCACAGCCGTACTATATTCAGCCTTGCCTCTGTACAGCTGAACCTGCATATTGTCGTCAACATTCCAGGTATGCGGGAGGGTTACAGTCTTTTCAAAGCCAAGACTGCTGATTTTAAAGTTCCAATTTTTAAGATTAATTACTTTTCTCATTGTTCAATCTCCGTTAAACCTTTCTTTCCTAAACAGGTCAGATATTTGCAATAATCATCATTGCGCTTTTGAATATCATCCTGATAAACCTCAAGCTCGGGCATTGATACAGCAAAGAAATCATACTCTATCTTATCGAAAATATGTCTTTCACCAAAGGTTATAAGCTGATGGAATGATTTTTTAGCCATTGACATATCACCAAGCTCATAAAACGCAAGACCCTTATAATAAATATAATCACTTGGCTGATCATTATAATATCTTACAGGCTCGGGTACAAAGCTGCCTGCTGATGCAAGTGTGAAATGCTCCTTCGCTTCATCAAGACTTCCGAGTCCTTTAAAGCATTTGCCGATTAAGTAATGTGCTTTATTGTCAGGTACATTTTCAAGCTTACCCTCACCGAGATTATCGGGATAGCTTATCGTTTTTTCACAAAGCGCAATTGCTTTTTCGTAATTACCATTTGCAATTTCCTTTTCGGCAAGTGCAAAAAGGGCAGTTTTATATTGATTGGCAACCTTACCTTCACCGCCCTCCCACGGATGGAAGGTGTGGGACATAAGCAGCTCAAGTGCCTTTTCGTACTGTCCGTTATCATTTAAAAGCGTAATGTAAGCAAGGTAAAGCACATCACGATCCTCTAACAGCTCGGAATGCTTTTCAAGTACGGATAATCTTTTCTTGGCGGATATGCCTGCTTTGGCTGACAACTGATCCTGCTCAAGCAAGAATCTGCTGTTATCAGGCTCAAGCTCACAAGCCTTTGCAATTGCCGCAGCTGCCTTTTCACTATTATTTTCTTTATTGTAATATGCAATGGAAAGATTGCGGTATGCCATTGCAAAATCAGGTTTTAAATCAACTGTTTTCTCCCAGCATTCAGCAGCCTTTTTATATTGCTTTTTATCATACAGCAGATTACCTAAATAATAGCTTGCCATAGGGGCATTGCCCAAAACAAGAATTGCATTTTCAAGTATAAGCATTTCTTCTACAGTATTGGGGAATATAAAGTCACTTGGCATGGTTTCCGCCGTTTTACAGTGCTCATATACTTTAACGATATTACCGATTTTGTACTCGGCATATCCTTTATAATATTCCGCAAGTGCATTGCCGTCAGTGCATTTTTCAAGAATATCCAGTGCCTTTTCATACAGACCATACTGCATATAGTCAATTGAAAGCTTAAGATAGTTGAAGGTTCTTCCAAGCGGTTTTCCAAGCTGATAAAGAATGCCTACTGAAAGCTTATCAATTTCATAGCATTCTTTTAAGAATACTTTATTATCAATATCAAGCAGGCTCATAAGCTCAGCCTTAAGCACTCTCGCTTTCATATTATGATAATTTCTCAAAAGAGAATTGTTTATGAACTCAAGTGCTTTTGAATATTCCTGCTTTCGTGTGCAAATACAGGCAAGATGATAAAAACTCTGCGACTGTGTTTCAGCACTCCATGTTGATTTGAAAAATACATCGT
>JAIDVA010000270.1 GCA_029059925.1 Eubacterium sp.
GTTTATATTAGGAAGTGTTAGTCAAATAATCGTAGGGAACGATGCCCACATCGCACACTACGAATGTCGTACCAATTTTTCTTTAATTTCCCCAAGCATTTCCCTTAAAAGGAATGTTGGCAGAAGGGTCAGTTTGGTTTTTGACGAAACAGCACTCGATTTTATGCCATATCTTTTGCATATTGCAGCAGCACGTTTTTGATGATACTCTGAGGTGGCGATTGCCGCCTCTTTTTTCATGCCAAGCTGCTCTATAATTTCAAGCGAAAATCTTATATTTTCATCCGTAGAGGTTGATTTATCCTCCAAAATCAGTCTGTCCTTCAAAATTCCTCTGTCATAAAGCAGCTTTTGCATACAAAGTGCTTCGGATAATTTTTCATCCTTACCCTGTCCGCCGCTGAGTATGGCAACAGCTTCAGGATTGTTTAACAGAAATCTATATGCCGCGTCCGTTCTTTTTATAAGTGCAAGACTTGGCTTATCGCCCTTAACCCTGCAACCGAGGACAATAACAACGTCTTCGCTGTCGGCAGTTGTTTTCCCCACCTTATAAATTTCGTACATTTTTAAAACAAGCAGAAACAGCAGACAAACTGCAATTATCACAATCAGCTTTTGATTCGCAAAATCAAGCCTGTTGATCAGCAAACCCATTACAATATAGACAGTACCCAGTGCCATTCCGACTGTATTACCGAAATTCAGCACACCGTCAAATACTGCAGCAAAAAAGCATAAAAACACCACTGCACCGATAATTATAAAAGCGATCTGCATTATTTCTTAGGAACAATCCTGTCTTTTCCGCCCATGTACATGCGAAGCGCTTCAGGAATGAGCACACTTCCGTCTGCCTGCAGATTATTTTCAAGGAATGCGATAAGCATTCTTGGCGGAGCAACAACAGTATTGTTTAGAGTATGAGCAAGATAATTGCCGTTTTCTCCCTTAACTCTGATTTTAAGACGTCTTGCCTGTGCGTCTGTAAGATTTGAGCAGGAACCAACCTCAAAATACTTCTTCTGTCTCGGTGACCAAGCCTCAACGTCAACAGACTTAACCTTTAAATCGGCAAGATCACCTGAGCAGCACTCAAGAGTTCTTACAGGAATATCAAGGCTGCAAAACAGGTCAACTGTGTTCTGCCACAGCTTGTCAAACCACATCTTTGATTCCTCTGGCTTGCAGACAACAACCATTTCCTGCTTTTCAAACTGATGAATACGGTATACACCGCGCTCCTCAATTCCGTGAGCGCCTTTCTCTTTTCTGAAGCAAGGTGAATAAGAGGTGAGCGTCTTTGGCAGCTCTGCCTCAGGAGTAATGGTATCAATGAATTTACCTATCATTGAATGCTCAGATGTACCGATAAGATAAAGATCCTCACCCTCTATTTTATACATCATAGCATCCATTTCCTCAAAGCTCATAACACCGGTAACAACATTTGATCTGATCATGAACGGAGGAACCACATAAGTGAAGCCGCGGTCAATCATAAAATCTCTTGCATAGCTGATAACTGCACTGTGAAGACGTGCAATATCGCCCATAAGATAGTAAAAGCCATTGCCTGCAACTCTGCCGGCAGCCTCGAGATCTATACCATCAAAACGCTCCATAATATCAGTATGGTATGGAACTTCAAAATCAGGAACAAGCGGCTCACCGTATTTCTGAACCTCAACATTTTCGCTGTCATCCTTACCGATTGGTACTGACTCATCAATAATGTTCGGAATTGACATCATAATGGATGTAACCTTTTCGTTGAGCTCCTTCTCTCTGACAGCAAGCTCCTCGAGCTCCTTAGCCTGAGCGTTTACCTGCTCACGGATTGCCATACCCTCGTCCTTTTTGCCCTGTGACATGAGCATACCAATTTCTTTAGAAAGCTTATTTCGGTTTGCACGCAGCTCATCTGCCCTTGACATAACGGCTCTGCGCTCCTCATCAAGCTCTATAACCTCATCAACAAGAGGTAATTTCTTATCCTGAAACTTTTTTTTGATATTTTCCTTTACAATTTCAGGGTTTTCTCTTACATATTTAATATCAAGCATTTTTTAGTCTCCTAACTTATTAGCAATTTCCTTTAAATCATCAGCAGAATAGAACTCTATTTCAAGTGTTCCCTTACCTCTGCCGTTATAAACCTTTACTCTTCTGCCGAGAACTTCAGTAAGTGACAGCTCAACCTCATCATAAAAGGAATCACGCCTTTTTGAGCTTGAACGTGTTTTAACAGTTTTCTCTGCCATTTTAGCAAGACGTTCAACATCTCTTACTGTTAAACTGTTTTTGATTATATTTTGTGCCGCTTCGCAAATCATTGCTTCATTATCAAAAGCAAGCAGTGCTCTTGCATGACCCGCCGAAATTTCGCCCTTTCTGGTCATATCGCGCACCTCCTGCGGCAGCTTAAGCAGTCTGAGTGCATTCGCAATTGCCGGTCTTGATTTACCAACTGAAACAGCAACATCCTCTTGTGTAAAGCCACAACGGTCAATAAGTGCCTGCAAACCTTCTGCTTCTTCAATAGGGTTGAGATCCTCGCGCTGCAAATTCTCAATAATAGCGATTTCCATAGTCTCAACATCAGAAAGCTCTCTGATAACAACAGGAACCTCTTTAAGACCTGCCATTCTGGAGGCTCTCCAGCGTCGTTCACCTGCAACAAGCTGATAACCACCTTCCGGAAGTGGTCTTACAAGCAGTGGCTGAAGTACACCATGCTGGGTAATACTATCCGCAAGCTCCTGTAAAGCACCTTCATCGAAAGTCTTTCGCGGCTGATCTTCATTGCGTGTTATTTCATTGATGGAGAGGGTATTTGTTGCTGTCATATCATCAACAGAGTTTTCAAGCATAAGAGCATTTAAGCCCTTACCCAATCCTGATTGCTTTTTAGCCATACTTCACCTCTTATTGTTTTTTTAAGAATTCATCTGCAAACTTCTTATATGCAAAGCTTGCTTTTGAATATTTTTCATAATATAATACAGGCTTGCCGTAGCTTGGTGCTTCTGCCAACTTAACACTACGCGGAATACGCGATTTGTATGTTTTGTTAGGGAAGAACTTGTCAACCTCGTCCATAACCTGCTGATTAAGCTTTAATCTGCTGTCATACATTGTAAAAACAACACCTTCAAGCTCTAAATGCTCATTATAATTCTGCTTTACAGTGCGAACTGTGCTAATAAGCTGGCTTAATCCCTCCAAAGCATAGTATTCACATTGCAGCGGCACAATCAAAGTATCTGACGCTGCCAAAGAATTAAGGCTGAGCAGTCCTAAACTTGGCGGACAATCTATAATTATATAATCATAATCCATAATTACTGCCGCCAAAGCTTTTTTCAGTACCTTAAAGCGACTTTCATTTTCTGCAAGCTCAAGCTCTGCACCTGCAAGATTCATATTAGCAGGGAGTACAGAAAGATTTTTGAACCTTGTCTGCTTTATTGCTTCCTTAACAGGCACATCATTAATGAGCACATCATATGATGATACCTCAATATCAGATTTATCAATACCAACTCCGCTTGTAGTATTGCCCTGCGGGTCAATATCGATAAGTAATGTCTTTTTTCCTTTGATTCCTAAGGCTGCAGCAAAATTTATGCATGTTGTAGTTTTACCTACACCGCCTTTTTGATTGAATATTGATATGGTTTTACCCATAACAGCACCTCCATTATTCAGAACATGGAATATACCTGTCCTGATACCAGATTATTATACAACATATAAGCGCATAGGGCAAGATGTTTCACGTGGAACATTCAGAAAATTTTTTCACTTTTGTAGATAGGGAATATGGTATATACAATATATAGATGTTTCACGTGAAACAACGCTCTAATTATACTTTCTTACACAATAATAGAGCCCATAGC
>JAIDVA010000271.1 GCA_029059925.1 Eubacterium sp.
CGGAGACACCCGAGATCTACACGATCCTTATCGTCTGCTGCGTCAGAGTTTTATAAGAGACAGATATAATATTATTTATATAAAAGGAGACTATCTATGAAGAAGGTTGCAATCATTATGGGCTCTGACAGCGATTTGCCAATCGTAACACCTGCGATTAAGCAGCTGAAAGAGTTTGGAATTGAGACTGAAGTAAGGGTTATGAGTGCCCATCGTACACCGCAGGAGGCAAATGCATTCTCATCAAAGGCTATTGAAAACGGCTTTGGTGTTATTATTGCCGCAGCAGGTATGGCTGCACATCTCGGCGGAGTATTGGCAGCATCAACTACACTTCCTGTTATTGGTATTCCATGTTCAGCAAAGGTGCTTGACGGTATGGATGCTATGCTTGTAACGGTTATGATGCCTCCGGGTATTCCTGTGGCAACTGTAGGCGTTAATGCAGCTAAAAATGCAGCTATTCTTGCAGCAGAGATTCTTGCTGTCGGTGATGCTGATTTAATGCAGAAGCTTCAGGATATGAGAAAAGATATGGCACAGCAGGTTCGTGAAAAGGATGCTGCATTACAAGAAAAGCTTAAGGAGATATAACAGTATGGAAAAAAGTTTCAGCGAAAGCTATGCAGCAGCAGGTGTTGACGTAACCGCAGGTTATGAGTCTGTTGAGCTTATCAAATCACATGTTAAAAGAACAACTATTCCGGGTGTGCTCGGCGGTATCGGCGGTTTTGGCGGTATGTTCGAAATTCCTTATGGTGAGTATAAAAATCCGGTTCTTGTTTCAGGTACAGATGGTGTAGGTACAAAAATTAAGCTTGCTTATCTTATGGACAAGCATGATACAGTAGGTATTGACTGTGTGGCAATGTGTGTGAATGACGTTGCATGCTCAGGTGCTAAGCCACTGTTCTTCCTTGACTATATTGCTTGCGGTAAGAATTATCCCGAAAAGATTGCACAGATAGTTGCCGGTGTTGCAGAGGGCTGTGTTCAGGCAGGCTGTGCACTTGTTGGTGGTGAGACTGCAGAGCATCCGGGTCTGATGCCTAACGAGGAATATGACCTTGCAGGCTTTACCGTAGGTAT
>JAIDVA010000272.1 GCA_029059925.1 Eubacterium sp.
TTTTAAAACTATAATAAGTTTCTTACTATTTATATAAAAAATATACACGCTATAACAATATCAATCACAAACATAACAAGTGAAATTGTACCGAGGATATAGGTTGTTTTAATTTTCTTCTGACACTCTTCATTAAGCACAACACCCTTGCTTCTGAAAACCAATCCCACAACCATACCCATAATGGCAAATGCAGGCCATACACCGAGTGTGCACACCCCGATGATTGCCATAATCATTGCAAATTTTGAAAGCTTTAATACCACATCATTATTCATAAGCAACACCTATACCATATTTTGTCTGAATTCTATCTATCATTTTTATAAACTGCTCTCCAAAGAAAAACAATACCACTGCTGTTGTAATGCCGAATACAAAATTGAACAGTGCACCGGCACCATAAACAGCAAGCACCGAATGAATATTAAAATCACCCGCAAGCATAAGGACCGAGGAAAAATCAACCACTGCACTGTAAAGCAAAAAGGTCAGAACAAAGCCTACAAGTGCAAGGCTTATCTTATCTGCTTTCAGCCTTTTGAATAGGATTCCCGCTATAAAACCGACAAGACCAAGTGCCACCATCTGAAATGGAGTCCACATTCCCTGTCCGAAAATAAAGTTTGAAATGAATGCTGAAAAAGCACCGACAAGGTATCCCCTTTTCGCACCAAGGCACACGCCGCTTACTATAACAACTGCACCAATCGGCTTAACCTGCGGTATAAGATAAAACACTGCGCGTGACACAACTGCAATTGCGATTAGGCTTGCAAGCAATGAAAGCTCACGGGCATCAGGCTTGTTGTTCTCGAACGAAAAAAAGAACGGCAGCATTGAAAGGATAAGCACCGCTATACTGATAAGATAATAGCTTGAGCTGTCAGAAAGCAGCTGCCACACAATGATACCAATAAGACAAAGAAACACGCATATCAACTCAAAAACCTTTTTCATAACAAGTCCTCCGTTGATACTGCACTGTCAAGATAAGACCTTGTAATGCGTCTGATCTGTGTTGTGTAATAATTCAAATTACTTAAAACATAACGTCTTTCCCCTGAAAGGGTAATGATGCCATCTGACAAAAACAATACATAATCAGAAATATCACCGACAAAATCCAAATCGTGAGATACAATGATAACCGTTTTACCCTGCTTTGAAAGTTCTTTTAAATACGCAGCAAGCTCTTTTTTCGCAAAGCTGTCAAGCGCCTTTGACGGTTCGTCAAGCAATAATATATCAAATTCTGTTTGTGATAAGATTGCAAGTGCAAGCCTTTGCATCTGCCCGCCGCTGAGGTCATATGGATGATGTGACATAAAATCATCAAGGTCAAATGCTTTTGCCGTATCACAGCTTATTTCTTCACTGACAGTGTCTTTTGTAAACAAATACTGAGGATTCTGTGGCATATAGGCAACTTTACCGCAGGTCTTAACCTTACCGCTGTATGGCTTTTTTATGCCTGCAATTATTTTTAAAAGCGTAGTCTTGCCCGAGCCGTTTGCACCAATGATGGAGTGAATTTTACCACTGTATGCTTCAAAGGAAAGCCGTGACAAAATATCCCTTTCATTTTTGCCATAAGCAAAGGTTACATTTTTCAGCTTAACAGATGTATCACTGCTTATGATATTTTCCGATGGTTTTTCCTTTAACACAGCGGCACAGGGAATTGCAGCCTTAACAGTAAGCGGCCTTTCATCAAAAAGTGATGTATAAACAGGCAAATAACCAAGTGCCTTATCTGTATTTTTCAAAACATCAGGGGTATTATTCAAAACAATGCTCCCCTGCTCCATAATAACAAGTCTGTCGCAAAAATCAACTAAGCCTTCAGCCGTATGAGAGGATAGGATAACCGTAACTCCAAGTTCCTCGTTAACACGTTTTAAAAGGCTGATAATCTGCGCCGTCGCCTTGGGATCGAGCTGAGCAAGCGGTTCATCCAGTATAAGTGCATCTGCATCAAAAATCATTGCCGCTGCAATTGCTGTAACTGCACGCTCACCGCCCGAAAGCGCACACAGCTTTTCATCAAGCTTATCAGACAGGTTGAAGAAAGAGGATACCTCACCGATTTTAAGTGCAATGGCATCATTCTTCATTTTCATATTTTCAAGTGCAAAGGCAAGCTCGCCCCTTACATTCTCTGCAACAAAGGACACATCCGGATTCTGCGCAACAAAGGCAGTCTGCATAGAATTGTTAATGATATTCCCCGTTCTCTTTCCAAACGGCGACAATTCCTTTTTAAGCAGTCGGAGAAGCGTTGATTTGCCGCTGCCTGTTCTTCCCATTAAGAGTACAAATTCACCCTTATTTATCTCAAGATTAACACCATTCAAAGCTTCTGATTTGCACTTGGGATATGCAAAGCTTAAATCTTCTGTTTTAAATAAAACCATCTCATATCCTCCGACAAATCAACTATCAATGGCAAAAACGAAAAAAGTGTAAAGAGCACGATTGATATAACAGATATATTATCTATTCTAATTACAGGTTCAAAAATAAATACCATTTTGCCGAGTGCCTTCATCACACAAAGCACTGCAAAAGCGATAAACTCGGCTGCAATGCACACACCGTCACAAATCGAAAAGCTGTATTTTGAATAGCTTGTCCTGCCCCTGCCAAAGCCACGCGCCTTCATTGAGTCAGATACTTCAATGCTTTGCTCAAGCGTAAGTGAAAGGAGTGCCAAAAAGCTTTTGATACTGCGTTTTAATTTACTTTTTTCATCATCAAGCAATAATCTTGCGTCATTAATCTCTGAAGCATTTTTCCTCAGTCTGGGTATAAATGCAAGCACCATAGAAAATACAAGTGATGAATTTGGTGCAAATTTACCGAACACAGCTAAAAATCTTTCAGCTGTTACGACCTGAGAATAGCAGGAAAACCACATAATCAGCGAAGATATCATGACACTCTGACAAAAGCCGTAAAAAAAACCCTCAAACGTAAAGTTCATATCAAAGGCTGTAAACAAAACCGTCATGCCATAATGTGTAAAAAGCATATTAAAAACAGTAACAAGCAACATGAGAGGCACAATAAACTTAATAAAATAAAACATTGCACGCTTGCCCTCAAGCTTGAATTTGTAACACAATGCCGACACAAAGCTTATTGCCAAATAAACAGGATTGAATAAAACCAGTGTAAGCAGTGTAATCAACACAAAAAACAAGAAGGTAACCCTTGGATTGAATTTAGAAAATCTATCCACAAAACTACCTCCCTGAAACTAAAATGGATATTTAATTATCTTGTTCTTACCTCTTCCCTCGTTTTGAAGGAATAGCCATACTGATCAAGAATACTCATTTTTTTAAGTGCAAGCTCACAGCCCTTTGATACGCAAAGATTAGGATTAACAGGAACAATAACATCCAGTGCAAGCTCCCTGCTTATGAGTGCATCCATACCATAAAGCTGTGACATACCGCCTGTTAAAATAATTCCGCTGTTCGTGATATCGGCAACAAGCTGCGGTGATGTACGCTCAAAAAGAGCCTTTGCTGCAGCAGTAATACTCTCAAGCTGCGGCTTCAGGCATTCGCATATTTCATTGCCGCTAATCTCAACAGTCATAGGCAGACCTGTTGTACTGTTCCTGCCCTTAGCAGTCATTGTAACATCTGTATCACGCGGTCTTGCACAGCCAATATTTATTTTAATATCCTCTGCAGTTCTTATACCGACAAGAAGACCATATGTCTCACGAAGATAACGGACAATTGCCTCATCAAAAGAATCACCTGCAATCTTGATTGTCTCAATCTGACTCATTGAACCCTGGCTTATAACCGCCATATCAGTAGTACCGGCACCAATATTGATAACAAAAACTCCGCTTGGATTAATAGGATCAATACCGGCACCAAAGGCTGAACAAAGCGGCTCCTCAATCAGACAAACAGACCTTGCACCTGCTGCAATCAGAACAGATACAAGTGTTCTTTTTTCAACATCAGTACTCATCGACGAAACAGACGCAACAACTCTCGGCTTAAAAATCGTCTTTTTCAGCACCTTATTCATAAAATAGCGAACCATCTGGCAGGCAAGTGAATAATTGCTTACAGCACCATTCATAATAGGCTGAATAACACTGATGCCATTGGGCTCTCTGCCCTGCAGATAATACGCTCTTTTGCCGGCATAAAGTATTTTTTCACTTTGGGTATCATATGCAATATATGACGGCTCTTCGAGTACAACACCCTTGCCTACAACAGAAATTGTAATTGCACTTGTTCCCAAATCTATTCCCAAATCATAACCGAACATAAAAACATTCCTTAAATTAAATCTTATAAAATATGTTACTTTAAAAACAGTACAATGTCAAGAAATAAGATGTTAAATATTATAATATAAATTATTGTTTATATTAGTAAGCATTGGTCAAACAATCGTAGGGAACGATGCCCACATCGTTCTGCGGTGCGATGAAGGCATCGCACCCTACAAAAGTGTAGATTACGCGGTTCGTAGGGGCGCACACTGTGCGCCCGCCAACATTATCGTTGTGCCAACGAGCGAACGATGTTCGCCCCTACGATAAACAATAATTTAGTACTGTAAAACAAAAAAGCACAGTATAAGCACTGTGCTTTAAAATATGAGAAACAAATTAATTATTCGGTAAAACCACTCTTTACTAATGATACAAGACCTTCAACAGCTGCCTCTTCATCTGAGCCGTCAGCAATGATGCGGATATCAGTGCCGCCCATAATGCCGAGTGAAAGCACACCTAAAAGGCTTTTAGCATTAACTCTTCTCTCTTCCTTTTCAACCCAAATTGAAGATTTGAATTCGTTTGCCTTCTGAATAAAGAAGGTAGCAGGACGAGCATGAAGACCAACCTGATTTTCAACCTTTACATCTTTAACCAACATAACAATAACCTCTCATTCATTAAAAGTACTATATATTGTATAGAAATAACCTATATCTTTCTTCTTACCCTATTATATCACTAAAAAAGAATAGGTCAACAACTTAAGGTCAACTTCGTTTGACTTGTTAATTCCAAACAAAATAATCATCAGTTATTTGTGCATTTTTCACATATTACTTTGTTCTTTTTTGAGATTCGACAAAAACGCTTTATCCTTATCAGTAAGCTGAGCATTCTCAAGCATATCAGGTCTGCGCTTTAATGTTCTTTCAAGTGATTTTTCACGGCGCCATTCATCAACCTTTGCATGATGACCTGAAAGCAGTACATCGGGAACAGTTCTGCCATTCCATTCGCTCGGATGTGTATACTGCGGATATTCAAGCAAAGAATTAAAATGACTCTCCTCCTCAAAGCATTCATCATCACTGAGTACACCCGGCAGCATACGTGAAACAGAATCAGCAACAATCAACGCAGGCAGCTCACCGCCGGTAAGCACAAAGTCACCTACTGATATCTCTTCCGGTTCAAGTGCCTCAATAACTCTCTCATCAATACCCTCATAGTGACCGCACAGCAGTGCTATATTGTCGAGCTTTGCAAGCTCCTTAACTCTCTGCTGAGTTAAAGTTTTGCCTTGAGGTGTAAGATATATAAGATGCGGCTTTTCTCCGATTTCGTCACAAAGAGCACTGAAGCAATCATATATAGGCTGTGGAGTCATAACCATGCCCATACCGCCGCCATATGGTTTATCATCAACACGCCTGTGCTTATCCACTGTATAATTACGAATATCAATACAGTTAATTTCAACCTTACCTGCCTGTCTTGCCCTGCCTATAATCGACTCACTCATCACAGTATCACACATCTGCGGGAAGAGTGTCAGTATATCAATCCTCATCAAAAAGTCCTTTCATTCTCTTAATTCTTATAACCTGATATTCCGTGTTAATTTCCTTAACAATATCAGGTGTTGCAGGGATAAGCGTATGCTTTCCCCATGATTCGGTATCATAAATATCACAGGAGCCGTAATTGAGCACATCCACAACCTTGCCATATTCTTCTTCGGTATCAACATCAACCACATAACAGCCGATAAGGTCTGCTATATAATTTGCATCCTCATCAATCTCAGCATCATCACGATTACAATAAAGCAATCCGCCCTTAAGCTCCTCAGCCTTTTCAATCGTATCAACACCCTCAAGTCTGATGATTGCCATGTTTTTCTGCGGACGCACAGACAGCACTTCAACAGCCCTTTGACCCTTAGCATCAAGATACAAGGTCTTAAACTGCTTTAAATAATCAATATCATCACACCATAATGTAAGCTTAAGCTCGCCTTTAATGCCGTGGGTATTATTCAGCTTTCCTACTTCAAGATACTGTTTCATATAAATTACGCAGCCCTTCATTTCATCTTTTGGCGATGGGCAGTTTGAAACTCTATCCATTACCTATGTGTATTATATATTTTTTTTAATAATTAATCAATAATAAAATACAGCTTACCTATATTGACTTATACATATCATTCAATTATTATATAATTAACGTTTACAGACAGGAGAAATTATATGATGAAAAAGTACATAGCTTCCCTTCTTGCATTGATTGTAATTTTATTGTCCGTTGTTCCGGCTTTTGCACTTGACATAGATGGTGACTTTGAAAGCAGCACACTCCCCGATTTGAGCAGTGACGGCTGGTATGAGACAATGCACACGGATTTCACACAGATCAAGAATATGGAGGAGTTAAACGCACAAGGCTGGATACCGTCAACTCATGGTCTGCGAAACTATGAATACTGGTGCGACCAGATGATTGAATTCAGTGATGAAGGTCTTATCATTCACAGTGAAATGAAAAGTGAGCACTACTGCGATGTATGCAAAGTAACAGACGGCGTTTTCACAAGCGGAATAGAGACACGCAAAACAGTTGACAATGAAAGTATCATGACCTTTTCACAGGCGTTTGGATATTTTGAGGCTACCGTAATCGTTCCGCGCGGCTCAGGTATGTGGTCAGCCTTCTGGCTGCAGAGCAATCAATGCGGTCAAGTTGGCAGCAAGGGTGAGGACGGCAGTGAGATTGATATATTCGAATCCTCCTTTATGCAGGAAAACCCAACCAAAACAGGTCAGGCAATTCATTATGATGCTTATGATGCACCTTTTTATCACTGCGGTGATAATATAGCAGATACAGGTAAAAACCTTTATGATGGAGAAGAGCATACATATGCACTGAAATGGACACCTACCCGATATATAATGTACGTTGATGGTGAGGTTGTCTGGAATACAAACTACGGCGGGGTTTCAAAAACTCCGGAATTTTTAAGACTGACAACCGAGATTCGTGACACCGGCTGGGGTCCGTATGGTCAGCCAATCGGTCATTTTGAAAACCGAGACGATGGTGCAAACGATTTTATTATTAAAGAGGTTAAGGTTTATCAGAACAAAGCCTTTGAGTCACATATAAAAAGCCCTGATGACTTCAAAGATATGGAAAAAATTTATATGACACTTATTATTGTATCAAGTGTTATCGGAGGTATTGCAGTAATAGCAGTTGCAACAATTATAATCAGGCTGATTGTTAAAAAGGTAAAAAACAAAAAAGGCAACAAATAAAGCAAAAATCTGTCTCATTTTCATTTTGGGACAGATTTTTTATTTACTGTTAAAATCAGTTGGACTTTTTTAATTTTTTATTATCAAACAATACAAAATCCACTTTTTTCATTAAAACATCAAACACCAATGCCATAAGCAGTGTGATTGCAAATGAAGCAATAAACAATAGTATCGGCTTTGCATTTACTTCAAAATGCTCAACAAAATCATCGGTATACGC
>JAIDVA010000273.1 GCA_029059925.1 Eubacterium sp.
AAACAATACTATAATATAATAAGCAATTATTTAAAATGCAATATTATATTTTTATAGGAGAATAATTATGGCAAGAGTTTATAACTTCAGTGCAGGTCCTTCAACCTTACCAGAAAAGGTGCTTGAGCGGGCTGCAGCAGAAATGATGGATTATCAGGGCAGCGGTCAGTCTGTTATGGAGATGAGCCATCGCTCAAAGGTATTTGACAAAATCATTAAGGACGCTGAGGCTCTTATGAGAGAGCTTTACAATATCCCCGACAATTATAAGGTGCTCTTTTTACAGGGCGGTGCATCTGCACAGTTTTCAGCTATTCCGCTTAACTTTATGAACGGCACAGGCAAGGCTGATTACATCATCACAGGTCAGTGGGCTAAAAAGGCTTACCAGGAGGCTCAGAAATATGGTGATGCTGTTGCTGTTGCTTCATCAGCTGACAAAACCTTCAGCTATATTCCAAAGACAAAGGCTGAGGATTTCCGTGAGGATGCTGATTATGTTTATATCTGTATGAACAACACAATCTATGGTACAGTTTACAAGGAGCTCCCTCCTGTAGGCGATAAGGTGCTTATTGCAGACGTATCATCATGTGCTCTTTCAGAGCCCCTTGATATCAGCAAATTCGGTGTTGTTTATTTCGGTGCTCAGAAGAATGTTGCACCCGCTGGTCTTGTTGTTGCAATCATCCGTGAGGATTTACTCGGCAAGGCAAGAGATATCACACCGACTATGATGAATTATCAGATTCAGGCAGATGCTGATTCTCTTTATAACACTCCTCCTTGCTGGACTATTTATGTGTGCAAGCTTGTTCTTGAGTGGATTAAGAACGATATCGGCGGTCTTGAGAAGATGAAAGAAAGAAATGAGAAAAAGGCTGCAATTCTTTATAACTTCCTTGACAGCTCTGAGATGTTCAAGGGTACAGTTGTTGCAGAGGACCGTTCACTTATGAACGTACCTTTCATTATCGGTGATGATGAGCTTGAAAAGAAATTCATTGCAGAGGCTGCAGAGGCAGGCTTTGTTAACCTTAAGGGCCACAGATCAGTTGGCGGTATGCGTGCATCTATCTATAACGCAATGCCGATTGAGGGTGTTGAAAAGCTTGTTGAATTCATGGCTGAATTTGAGAAAAACAACAAATAATTTATTTGGAGAAATTACTATGTTTAATATTAAAACACTTAATAAAATTTCAGACGTAGGCTTGTCAAAGTTTGATGCTGACAAGTATATCTGCGCAAATGAAATGGATAATCCGGATGCAATTATGGTAAGAAGTGCATCCATGCACGATATGGAAATGCCTGAGTCACTGCTTGCAATCGCAAGAGCAGGTGCAGGTGTAAACAACATTCCTGTTGCAGATTGTGCACAGCAGGGTATCGTTGTATTCAATACCCCGGGTGCAAATGCAAATGCTGTTAAAGAGCTTGTTATCTGCGGACTTCTTCTTTCAAGCCGTAAGATTACAAAGGCTATTGAATGGTGCAAAACAATCAAAGACGAGGGTGACAACGTAGGCAAGGCTGTTGAAAAAGGAAAGAGTGCTTTTGCAGGTCCGGAAATCAAGGGCAAAACTCTTGGTGTTATCGGTCTTGGTGCTATCGGCAGACTTGTTGCTGAAGCTGCTGTTGACCTTGGTATGAAGGTTATTGGTTATGATCCGTTCCTTCCTGCTGATGCTCAGCTCAAGCCGGGTATTACTCTTAATAATAATCTTGATGAAATTTTCCCTGTTGCTGATTACCTTACACTCCATGTTCCGCTTACTCCTGAAACAAAGGGCCTTATCTGTGCGGATACAATTGCGACTATGAAGGATACTGTAAGAATCATGAACTTTGCACGTGGCGACCTTGCAGTTTCAGGCGATATTGTTGATGCCCTTGAGGATGGTAAGATGGCTGCTTATGTTACAGACTTCCCATCAGCAGACCTTATTGGTGTTGATGGTGTTATTGCAATGCCGCATCTTGGTGCTTCTACCCCTGAGAGTGAAGAGAACTGTGCATCAATGGGAGCACTTGAGCTTATTGATTTCCTTGAGAATGGCAATATCAAGAATTCTGTTAATATGCCTGCTGTTTCAGTTGTAAGAACAGGTGTTGCAAGAATTACTGTTATTCACAAGAATCAGCCGAATATGATTGCTACAATTACGGATACAATCAGTAAAGACGGCATCAATATTTCAGCATTTGAGGATAAGAACCGCGGTGAGTGGGCTTATTCAATAATTGATACTGACAGCGATTTTGCACAGAAAGTTGTTGATGATATCACAGCAATTGACGGTGTAATCAGAGTAAGAGTTATCAGATAATAAGCTGATTAAATTTAAAGGACATATCGGTTATCCGATATGTCCTTGTTTTTGTATTTTAAATTATTGCTTAACGTAGTAAATGTTGATTGGTGCTCGGTGCGATGTGGGCATCGCACCCTACGAAAGTAAAGATAACGCTGCCTGTGCCGCTGTGTGTGTGCGAGTACGCGCGGCACAACATAAAAGGGTGTTGTTAGGGTATGCGATATCTTAACGCTGAAAAAATTTATTCATTATGAATTGCTGTTAATGCACTTACTTTCACTGAGCGCTTTGCAGGTGAGAGTCCTGCTATAACACCAATCATTACGGAAAACAGTATTCCGGCAGCTGCAAGCCACAGCGGTATAGATGATACACATATCTTTATTCCCATATCTCCAATATCCATTGATGATGCAACAAGCCGTGCGACCGCGTTTGCAGATATGGATAAAATATAGCTTATGATAATTCCTATTGTTCCGCCAAGCAGTCCTATCGTGCCTGCTTCGTAAAGGAACATTGCTTTAATATCCTTGATATCACAGCCCAGCACCTTCATAATGCCGATTTCCTTTGTTCGTTCAAAAACAGACATAACCATTGTATTACTTATACCGAATGCGGCAACAAACATTGAAATTGCACCGATTCCGCCGAGAACAAGCTGAACTACCATCATTATCTTTTTGGTATATTCAATTTCGTCGTCAGATGAATAACAGTAAAAGCCGTTGTCCTGCAACTGCTCCTTTACAGCTTTTACATTCTGCATATTGTCTACATAAACATTTATTTCGGAATATTGAAATTTGGCAGCAGGCTGATTGCTGAGCTTCTGACTTTCACGCATAAGTTCCTTGCCAAGCTCAAGATCAATAAAGATACCGTTGCCTGTTTCATAATCAACCGAATTATCGGTTTTGAGTATGCCGGCAGCCTTTATTTTTTTGGAATTTCCCGTCTGGGGCGCATAATCCATATAGCCATTATAATCGTTACTGCTGTTGATTTTAGGCGCAATTGAAAAAATATCCTTCATTAAGTCAATTTCGGATTCAATGATTTCATAGTTTTCATCATATTTGTATTTTGCCTGATTGCCTTGTGCATCAGTAAAGGTTGTCATACTCGATTTTCCAAATAAAAGCGTATTCCTTTTATCAATCTTATCAAAGCTGCCCTCAATAAGAGCGTAGCCCATATCAGGCATACTGTCAAAATCAATTGCTTTTATAGTGCTCCAGCCGTTATTATACTTACCCCTGCTGATTGAGACATACTCTGATACAATAAGTGTAGGTGATACCAATTTTACATTGTCAATACCCTTGAAATATTCAACGGCAGTATCGTCAAAGGGTATTTCTTTACCGTCGGTTTTTTCAGTATCTACGCCGTGAACCTCTATTTTGCACAGTGCACTGTCCGATTCATACTGAGAGGTTATCATTTTATCAATTCCAATACCGATTGATACCATGATTACAATTGCACAGGTGCCTATAACAACTCCTATAACAGTAAGGCGTGTTCTGGTTTTGCGATTCCTTAAATTCTGAATCGCCATGGAAAAGAGATCAGATTTCTTCATTGAAGTCACTGCCTTTCTTTGCCTTTTTCTTTTTAACTACCTTAGCTGTAACAATTATAATGACAATAAGCACAACTGCACCAACACAAATGCCGATAATTACAGGTACATTTGAACGGCTTTCTGTGCTGTTTGTCTCATCATCAGTATAGAGATTTTCAAACGGATCAAACATTTCCTCAACTGTTACGCTGAATTCCTGCTCAATGCTCTTCTTTTCTAAATTCTCATTGTCATATTCTAATACAAGTGTGAGCTTTTTGGCACCAAGCTCGGTTAAGGTAACAGGCAGTGTGTAATTGCTTGTGAATTGTGAGCCGGGTTCAATATTGCCGATATATGCACTTGCAAGCTCTTTTCCTGCTGCGTCAAAAAGCTTAACTGTTCCGTTAGACAGTCTGGTCTGTCCGCTGTTTACAAGTGAGAAGGCGCAATCCGTTTCCTCGTTAATGGTTACGGTTTTATCCATTAAATCGATTGATTGAAATTGTACCTTGTCCGGCTGAACAACAGGCACACTCATTGTCAAATCAGCAGAGCCTGCCTGCTTGGCTGAATCGTCAATATATTCATATGATACAGCAGCAGTGACAGGATAAACGCCTGACTGAACACCTGACAGGCACTTGAAGCTTTTTGAAAGCGTGGTTGATTTGCCTGCACCAAGGGTGTCCATGGATACAGTGTCTGTACCATCCGCCACAACAAAGCTTTCTCCGCCTGACAGCTTGATAATTATATTTTTAATATCTGTTGTTGAAGAATTGTTTTTTACAGTAAAGCTGAGGGTGAAAATTTCACCGCCGTTAATTTCTTTACCGCCGTAGGAAAAGCCTGTTACAAGCACCTGTGGTGTAAGCATCATTGAGTTGCTGCCGCTTTTTGTAACCTTAACAGTTATTGAAAATTCAGTTGATGCCTGTTGAATTTCACCATTGATGGTATATTCGTATGATGCACTCACTGTTATTGGGTACATGCCTGTTTCGGCTGCGGTGCTGCAATAGAAGCTTTTTGAAATTTCAGTATTACCGCCCTTTGCAAGTGACTCTATGTAAACCGTGTCAATATCATTGGCAATACTGAAAGCTTCACCGCCTGAAAGACGGAGATTTATATTTTTAATGTCTGTTGTTTTGCTTGTGTTTTTCAGATTAAAGCTGAGCTCAAAGATGTCGCCGTTGCGAATATCATCATCACTCAGCCAGAAGCTGTCTGATATAAGTCCGACATAAGCTGCTGTTTGGCTTTGTCCTGCATCTGCCGGGGCGGCAAAGCAATATGCCTGCGGTGCAATAATCATAATCAGTGCCGTCAATACGGCTAAAATTGTTTTACTCAATTTCATTTTCCTTCTCCTTTAACTGTGTTGATGATATTCTTCCGTCAGTTATATTGATTGTTACATCAGCGTATTTTGCAACGTTTGAATCGTGTGTAACAAGTATAAGCGTCTGGTTTTGCGAATGAACAAGACCTGTGATAAGCTCCATAACCTCACTTGTGGTCCTGCTGTCAAGATTACCTGTAGGCTCATCGGCAAAAATAACCTTTGGGTTTGTAACAAAGGCACGGGCAATGCCGACTCTCTGCTGCTGACCGCCGCTCATTTCGCTTGGCTTATGTGCACTCCTGTTTTCAATGCCTACAAGTCTGAGCATTTCCATTGCTCGTTTTTCTCTTTCTGCTTTGTCTACACCTTTGAAGGTAAGCGGCAGTGCAACATTTTCAAGCGCCGTCATGGTAGGTATAAGATTGTAGGACTGAAAAATAAAGCCTGTGAATTTCTGCCTGAATTTGGCAAGCTGTTCTTCACTCAGCTTATCAATTCTGTATTTGCCAATCTGAACTGCACCTGCGGTGGGTTTTTCAAGTCCCGCCAGCATATTGAGCAGGGTTGATTTTCCTGAGCCTGATGTGCCGAGTATTGCACAGATTGTGCCCTTTTCAATTTCGAGGTCAACATTGTCGAGTGCAATGATTTTTTCCTTGCCGACTGTGTAATGACGTGAAAGCTGTGTGGTTTTTATAAAAGCTTTGTCATCGGCCATATTACCGCCCTCCTTTTGGGTGATTATCAACTGTGATATCACAGCTATTACAGCTATAATATATTACATAAAAACAATATTGTCAATATGCTTTGATAAAACCTTGATATTTCTTTAGAAAATCTTTACTTTTGCATATGTGCTTGAAATTTGTGATATCGGGTGTATAATAATTATGTATTAAATTAAGTGAGGTATAGAATTATGCTTGATAAAAGAAAGGTAGTCATCATCGGTGCCGGTCATGTCGGCTCTCATGTTGCAATGGCACTCTGTTTTCAGGGCACCTGTGATGAAATTGTTTTTATTGATAAGGATCATGCAAAGGCAATCAGCAATTGCTATGATGTGGCAGATGCTTGCCTGTTTTTAGGCTCAACTACAAAAATCAGTGTTGGTGATTATAACGACTGCAAGGATGCCGATATTATTGTTATCTCAATTGGTATGCCGAGAAAGCCGGGACAGACAAGGCTTGAAATGCTTGATGACTCTATCGTTATGCTTAAGGATGTTGTAGAAAATCTTAAACCAATTGATTTCAAGGGTATTATTGTGTCAATAACAAATCCTGCCGACATTATTGCCGACTATGCAAGAAAGCATCTCGGATTACCGAGAGAAAGATGCTTCTCAACAGGTACGTCGCTTGATACTGCAAGACTTAAGAGAACGGTCAGCGAGCTTGCTGATATCGACAGAAGAAGTGTCACTACCTGTGCAATCGGTGAGCATGGCGATTCTTCATTTGTTCCGTTTTCAACGCTTACTTTGGGCGGTAAAAATTACAAAGATTTGCAGCAGGATAAGCCTGAAAAATACGGCAAGCTTACTGAAGAGTTTGTTCTGGAAAGAACACGTTATATTGGCTACGATATCATTAACGGCAAAGGCTCAACAGAATTTGGTATCGGTGCGGCATGTGCTGATATATGCAAGGCGATTTTTCACGATGAAAAGAGGGTTATCCCTGCATCTGTTTTGCTTGATGGTGAATATGGTATGCACGATGTTGCCTGCGGCGTTCCTTGCGTTATCGGCAGAAATGGTATTGAAGATATTATTGAATTGCCGCTCACTGACAGTGAAAAAGAACAGCTTGAATATACCTGTAAGGTAATTAAGGAAAATATTGAACGGGCAGAAAAAATATAGTATTAAATACCTTAGACTGAAGGGCGCACATTGTGCGCCCTGTTTTATTTGGTTTACTTATACAAAAAAGATGACTGATTATTAGTGCTTTTGTACAATTGACTTTATCGCTTTTATGTGTTAAACTGTTTTTAACATACAGGCAAAATATAATTTTTGAGGAGTGTCATTATGACTAGATTTATTAAAAAAATAGGAGCCATTGCACTTACTGCTGCAATGATAGGAAGCGTCTTTACCGGCTGTTCGTCAAAGACGGACAACCCCGAGGATAAAGATACATATAAGGTTGGTATCTGTCAGCTCATGCAGCACCCTGCACTTGACAAAGCAACAAAAGGCTTTCAGGATGCGTTGACAGAAATGCTCGGCGATAAGGTTGAGTTTTCCTATCAGAATGCGTCAGGCGACAGTGCGGCATGTGCAACAATCGCAAATCAGTTCGTTTCAAATGATGTTGATTTGATAATGGCAAATGCAACAGCTGCGTTACAGGCTTGTACAACAGCTACAGCAGCATCAAAAATCCCTGTAGTTGCCACATCAATTACCAATTTCGGTGTTGCACTTGATATTGAAATGGGGCCGACAGATGCAACAGGCATCAATGTCACAGGTACACATGACCTTGCTCCGCTTGAAAAGCAGGCTGAGCAGCTTACAACCCTTTTCCCGGAAGCAAAAAATGTAGGTATTCTTTACTGTTCGTCCGAAGCTAATTCAAAGTTTCAGTCAGACGGTATGGAGGAAATACTCAAGGCACAAGGTCTTAATGTAAATATATATACTTTCTCGGACTCAAACGATTTACAGGCGGTTGCAAAGAAGGCAGCAGCTGCGTCCGATGTGATATATATTCCGACAGACAATACTGTTGCCGATAACGGTGCTGTTGTTGATGCAGCCTGCACTGAGGCTAATACACCTATTATTTCTGGTGAATCAGATGCCTGTGCTGCTTATAGAGGTGTGGCAACATATTCAATTGATTTCTATGAAATCGGATATAATGCAGGTAAAATGGCTTATGAAATTCTTGTTAACGGTGCAGATCCTGCAACAATGAATATTCAGGCGCCGCAGACATTGACTGCACAGTACCTGCCTGAAAAAGCTGAAGAGTTTAATGTTCAGATTCCTGAAGATTATGTAATTCTTGCGGCTGAATAAATATAATTAAATTTATGGAGGAATAAAAAGTGAATAAAATTATTAAAAAGATTACGGCAGTTGCATTGTCAGCTGTTTTAGTGGGTGGCTGCCTTGCGGGCTGTTCATCACAGGAGGCTGATCAGCCTGATGAAAAGAAAACATCATTCAAAATCGGTATTTGTCAGCTTATGCAGCACGATGCTCTTGATGCGGCAACCAAGGGCTTTCAGGATAAACTCAATGAATTAGCTGCTGTAAATGGTGTTACAATCGAATATGATGTTCAGAATGCATCCGGTGATTCAGCAGCATGTGCAACAATTGCAAATCAGTTTGTGTCAAATAAGTATGATTTAATTATGGCAAATGCAACTCCTGCACTTCAGGCCTGTGCAACAGCTACAGCGGCATCAAAAACTCCTGTTATAGCAACATCAGTTACAGATTTCGGTGTTGCTCTCGGTATTGATATGGCGCCTACAGATCCGACCGGTATCAATG
>JAIDVA010000274.1 GCA_029059925.1 Eubacterium sp.
AAGTAGTAGAGTGTGATACAAGAAAATAAACACTCAATTTTAACGGAGGTACATATATGAATCCTATACTTTTAAGTTTGGGTGAAAGTATTGACAAGGCATTTTATGGCTTTGATATGTGGGTATTCCACATTTTTGGTTCAATGCAGAATACTTTTTTAACCTATGTTGCAAAATTCTTCACCAGCTTTGGTGACGAGGCTTTTGTTATTCCTATGGCAGTTGTGGCTGTTGCACTGTGTTTTTTCAAGAAAACAAGAAAATACGGCTTTACACTCTTATTTGCAATTGCAATCGGCACAATTGTAACAAATATTGTTGTTAAGCCTATGGCACTTCGTATCAGACCTTATAATACGCTGCAGGATGTTGCAGATTATTGGAACTGGTATATCGGTGCAGGCTCATTGTCTGAGAGTGATTATTCCTTCCCGTCAGGCCATACAACCGCTGCTACCGAAATGTGCGTTGCGATGTTCCTTTGTTTTATGAAGGACAAGAAAAAGATTGCATGGCTTTTCCCTGTGCTTGCACTCTGCACTGCAGGCAGCCGTATCTATTTGATGGTGCACTATCCTTCAGATGTTGTTGCAGGTCTTGTAGTAGGTACACTTGCTGCTGTAATTGCTTATTTCTTAATGAAGCTTGCTGTTCTTATATTTGAAAAGACGAAGCTTGATAATATTGATGCGGCAAAGCTCTTTAAGAAGATTACCGAAAAAACAAACGGTAAGGCTGCGCCTGTTGTAATCTGCGCTGCAGTTCTCGGCATTTTCCTCTATTCTTTCATTCCATCCTTCTCAGAGGGCGGTGAGGATGCAATCCGCTGTGCTTATGTTGGTGAATACGATTGCTATAACGAGGCAAGAGTAGGGGAAGAAAAGTATCCTGCAATTGATGGTAAGAATTACTGTAAAATACATTGGAAACAATTGAACGGGGTAGAAGAATAATAATTTATTGCCTGTCATAGCTTTTGCTGTGGCAGGTTATTTTATTGTAAAGTATTGCGTTAATATATAAATAC
>JAIDVA010000275.1 GCA_029059925.1 Eubacterium sp.
CGCCGCTTCTTCCGGCCATAATATTTGTATCAACATATACAGGATAAACAGGGTCACAGATAGCAACCTTATTATCTACAGAAAAGATATCACCGATATTGCCGCAGTCTGACTTGGCACCGTCTGAAAGGAATATTTCGTCCTTAGCGATATCAATTCCCCTGTTTGCATAATCGTGCTTCTGAATTGCATCAAGAATGAAATCATAACCATACTCAGGCGGATAACCCCTGAAGGTATCCTCGCTCGCCATTTCGTCAACTGCCTTGTGCATAGCATCAATAACTACAGGTACAAGAGGCTTTGTAACGTCACCGATTGAAAGGCGGATTACATCTGCCTCAGGATGTGCAGCCTGATATTCTCTTTGCTTTTTAGCAACTGTTGAGAAAAGATAGCTTGCTTCAATCTTTAAAAAATTCTCATTAATCTTCATATGCTTTAAACCTCCATTAATTTGCTGATATACTTAAAAAGATAATTTGTTAAAGTCAATCTCACCTGTAAAAACAGTAGTTGCAGGACCTGTCATAAATACACTGTCGTCTGCATTACCGCTCCAGCTTATCTGCAAATCACCGCCGAGCAGATGAACAGTTACATCATTATCAACCAGACCATTTAAAATTGCTGCAACAACCGTTGCACAGGTCCCGGTTCCACAGGCAAGCGTTTCACCCGAGCCGCGTTCATAAACACGCATTTCAATGTGCTTTCTGTCAATAATCTTTGCAAATTCTGCATTCACTCTGTCAGGAAAAACATCTGTATTGCCCTCAAACAATGAACCATAATAGTTCAAATCAAAATCCTTAGGACTTTCGTCAATAAACATTACTGCGTGCGGATTACCCATTGATACACAGGTCATATTGAATTCCCTGCCACCGACCATTACTTTTTCATTAATTGCCTGCTGCTTATCACAAGTAACGGGAATAAGCTCTGACTCAAGAATTGGTCTGCCCATATCAACCCTTGCACTTACAGCAACACCATTCTCAACTGTCAAATCAATATACTTTACTGCACCCATTGACTCAATTGAAATGGAAGTTTTATCGGTCAGCTTATTATCATAAACATATTTTGCAACACAACGGATACCATTTCCGCACATTGCACCGCGTGTGCCGTCGGAATTATACATAACCATTTCAAAATCAGCATTTGTGCCTTTTTTTATAAGGATAATGCCGTCACCGCCTATGCCGAAATGACGGTCAGATAAAATAATTGCTGCCTTTTGTGCATCTTCGACAGTTTCTTTAAAGCAGTCAATGTATATATAATCATTGCCGCAGCCGTGCATTTTTGTAAATTTCATAAAATCAGTCCTCGAAATAATTAGTCTGTAAAATCGTTTACAATTTCCTTAGCCAGCTCAACAAGCTTTTTTCCCGAACGCATACTTAGCTTTTGCAAATACTGATGCGCCTGACTTTCACTTATACCCCTGTTGCCCATTAAAATCAGCTTGGCATTTGAAATAATATCACTCTCATCCTTAGCTCTTTGTGTAAAGGAAGAGCGTGTGCTGACAAGAATTGACACCGTCTGCAAAAATTCATCCTTCTGTACAGGAAGAGGTAAATTAATCAGATTCCCCATATATTCCTCTCTTCCGTTTTTCGACAGAGCCACAATGTCAAATCCTACCGGCAGATGCTCTGCAATCATGCCTGCACTCATATCACTGAGGATAGATGCACAAACAACAACACCCTCATGCAGATCATGGGCAATATTAAGAACACTTGCACCAGTTGCACAGACATAAGAGACATAAAATCCCTCAGTTTCAAGCAGGGAACGCAGCTGCAAAGCAGTAGCCTTGTTGGGATATGCAATAATTATTTCCTTCATCACATTCCCCTTCTCTGCCGAATTAAATTGCTTATAGTATAACATATGTATGTACTTATATTCAATACCAAATATGGTTAAATTATCAAATTTAATTTACAAAGCTTACAACAATTTTCACATATTTTTATGAATTTTTATATTTTTTTGTAACAAACTAACCAAAAATGACTTGATTAT
>JAIDVA010000276.1 GCA_029059925.1 Eubacterium sp.
CCTGGTGGCATAATAATTCGTTTACTTCAGCTGCAAAGCAGGCTGACGAATATATGAAAGAACTAAAGGGGAGTAATTAATGTATTATTATAATCAGCTTGATTATTCAAATGAACAGTATAATAAACCCGACGGAACCAAAACAAATCTCGCAATCGCAGGCTGCGGTCCAACAGCTGCCTGCATAGCGATAAACAATGCCTGCGGCAAGGAGCTGTATACAGTAACTCAGCTGAGAGATCTTGCACAGTCAAGCGGTGCAAGAATCAGCAATGGCACTGACATTGATAAGCTTCTCAGAGCAATATGCAAGGCGCATCCTGAATTCAGCTTTAAAGCAACACAGCTTAACAAGGAGCTGCTTGCACATCTGAAAAACGGCGGCATGGCTATTATTAATCAGGGTGATGCCTATAATGTGTTCAGTACAGCAGGTCACTTTGTAGTAGCAGTTCAGCTTTTCGGTACTGATGTAGTTGATGTGTATGATCCCCAGCTTTATGATGGAAAATACAGTATCGCCCCGCGTCCGAGCCGTATAGAGCTTGCAACAGTATACGGCGCAAGAGTTAAAATTGATGAGGTGTCAAAAGCAACTCAGGACCGCAATCCATGCTATTGGCTGATAAGCTATGATAAGCCGAAGGAGCCTGCACATAAGGTGTCTTATACAGTAGGCAGAACCTATACCTTGCAAACTGACCTTAAAATCAGAACAGGTGCAGGAACTAATTATGCACAGATGAAACGTTCTCAGCTTACAGCTGATGCACAGCAAAATTCACTTAATGAAACAATGGCAGTGCTCAAAAAGGGCACAAAGGTTACTGTGCAGGAAATTAAGTGGATAGGTGAGGATGCGTGGCTTAAAATTCCGTCAGGCTGGATAGCAGGTTATTATGACAGTAATTTGTATGTAAAGCTCTAATTGTAATTGTGTCTGAAATAAATATGTATAAAAACAGCCCTCAGCTCTTTCGAGTTGGGGCATTTTTTGTTTATATGTAAATAATTGTGTTATTTCTACCTTGGAATCGACACGAATATACTAGCGATTCCAACAAAAAGTGCATATTTGTGCGTCGACTCATTTGGTAAAAAATTGTAGAATTTTGTTAGTCCCTTTAGTGAGGTGGACAAAATGCGTACGAATAAAGATATATTGAAAATTACAAGTAATACATTTTTCGACAAGCGAACAGAGCTTGGTTTGACTCAAGAAAAAATGGCTGAAAAACTAAAAATATGCAGACGTGCGTATCAGCATATTGAAAGTGGTGAGCGCTGTCCCTCGCTTGAGACTTATTCGAATTTAGTGAGTATCAGTGATTTTGATGCACTTGGTACTCTATCAAGCATTTCAAAAATATCACAAGAAACAAAAGAATAATTCTTCTCCTTTAAATACCTCTGTACCTT
>JAIDVA010000277.1 GCA_029059925.1 Eubacterium sp.
GTATTACGTCAGCACCAAGCGGCTGTGCAAGCTCATTTGCAAGCTCCTTTGGTGTTTTTGGTGCAGTTTCAAGATGCACACGAATTTTGATAAGCTCACGTGCATCAAGCGTATCATCAATTTGTGTTAAAAGATTATCGCTGATACCCTCCTTGCCAATCTGAATAATCGGCTCAAGACCGTTCGCCTTGGCTCTCCACTGCGCTCTTTCTTTTGATGTCATATAATTTTCTCCAATTCTTTTGTAAGTAATCTCAGTGCGTTACCTCTGTGACTGATTTTGTCCTTCTCTTCAGCAGTATATCTGCCGAATGCCTTGCCGTCTACAAGGAATAAAGGATCATAGCCAAAGCCCTCGTGACCGTCACGCTCAAAGCCTATAACACCGTTACATTCACCGCGGACAACAATTTCTTTACCGTCGGGGAAGGTACAGCAGATTGCGCAGACATAATGCGCTGTACGCTTTTCAAGCGGTATTCCGTCAAGCTTTTCAAGAAGTAAATCGTTATTTTTTTCATCATTGCCGTGCTCACCTGCAAAGCGTGCTGAGAAGATACCCGGTGCGCCATCAAGGTAATCAACACAAAGTCCGGAATCATCAGCAATTGCAGGCATATTGGTTTCCTTACAAGCTGCATGTGCTTTGAGCTTTGCATTATCCTCAAAGGTTTCGCCGTCCTCCTCAACATCCTCAAGCGTAATACCAAGCATTTTGGCTGTTACTACATTGATGCCGAGCGGTGAAAGTATACGCTGCATTTCTGCAAGCTTTTTCATATTATTAGTTGCAAGAATAAAATCCATTATTTTTCCTCATTATTGTCATTCGTAATAAAATCTGTAATATCCTTATCGTCATCAGGTATCTTTGCATCAAACAATGCTGAAGCAAAAGCATCCGCATCAAACGGCTGTAAATCAGCAATCTGCTCACCCACACCGACAAATTTAACAGGCACATCAAGCTCGTTATTGATAGCAAGAACTACGCCGCCCTTAGCTGTTCCGTCAAGCTTCGTAAGAACAATACCTGTAATACCTGCAGCCTCTTTAAAGTCCTTCGCCTGATTAACAGCATTCTGACCTGTTGTGGCATCAAGCACCAAAAGAATTTCCTTGGATGCGTCAGGCAATTCCCTTTCAATCACACGTGAGATTTTGTTAAGCTCATCCATAAGATTTTTCTTGTTATGAAGTCTGCCGGCAGTATCAATGATGATAACATCACAATTTCTTGCCTTACCAGCCTGAATTGTGTCATAAACAACTGCAGCCGGATCTGCACCCTCGCCATGCTTGATAAGGTCAACCTCTGCCCTGTCAGCCCACACCTGCAGCTGCTCGATTGCAGCGGCACGGAAGGTATCGGCAGCACCAAGAATAACCTTTCTGTTCTGCTCCTTAAGACGCAGAGCAAGCTTGCCGATTGTAGTAGTTTTTCCAACACCGTTAACACCAATCATTAAAATAACTGACGGCTTTGAACGCAATCGCAAATAACTACCGCCCCATACAACACCGGATACGATATCCTTCATCGTTTCTCTTACCTGCTTAACGTCCTTGATTTTATCATTTTCAATTTTATTTTTCAAATCACGGATGATGCGCTGTGCTGTCGGCATACCGACGTCACCCATAATAAGTATTTCCTCAAGCTCATCAAAAAGCTCATCGGTAATCTCCTCATAGGACTCCATAACCTCATCCATCTGAGCAGGAATACCCTCATCCCTGGTTTTTTTCAAACCCTTTTTAAACATTGAAAAAATGCCCATTTGCTACACTCCTTTACGGTAATAGTCGATTTTATCAATTATTCTTCAAGTCCCATTTTAGCGGCAAGCTCAGCAGTCTGCAGCTCAATGAGCTTTGATACACCCTTTTCCTGCATGGTTACACCATAGAGAACATCGGCTTCCTCCATAGTACCGCGTCTGTGGGTAATGGAAATAAACTGTGTTTTATCTGTCATTTTGCGCATATATTTTGCAAAGCGTTCAACATTGACATCATCAAGCGCCGCCTCAACCTCATCATAAATGCAGAATGGTGCAGGCTGTACCTTAAGAACACTGAACAAAAGCGCCATAGCGGCAAGTGACTTTTCACCGCCTGAGAAAAGATTGATATTCTGTACTGATTTTCCGGGTGGCTGAATTTTAATTTCAATCGGTGATTCAAGGCAATTATCCGGATTTTCGAGTACAATCTCACCCTTACCGCCGCCGAAGAAATCGGCAAAGCTTATCTTAAATTCCTCATTGATTTTATTGAATTTATCAAGGAACTTTTCACTCATGGATGCGGTTAAATCCTCAATAATTTTTAAAAGCTCTGATTTTGATTTTTCAACATCGTCAATCTGCTCTTTGAGGAATTCATATCTTTCAGATACCTCTTTGTATTCCTCAATCGCACCGACATTGATTGAGCCTAAATGCTTGATTGCGACCTTAATTTCGTGCAGACGCTTTTTCGCATCTGACATATTTTCAATCTGAATATTGAGTGCTTCCGCCTCACGCTTGGTAAGCTCATACTGCTCAAAGAGCATATCATTAAGCTCATCATATTCCTTGCGCATTGCTATCTTGCGTTCATCAAGGCGGACAAGCTCTCCCGAAAGCTTTTCTCTCTCCTGTCCTTTATTACGCTCTAAAACTCTCAGTTCGCCCGAACGTTTTTCGCAGGCATTACGCTGTTCAATCTGTAATGCGACATTATCATCTGACTCCTTAGCCTTCTGACGAAGTGCCTGCGCCTGTGCATTTACATCTTCAATCTGTTTTAAAAGAGTACTGTTTCGTTCCTCAATCGCTGCAATTTCCTGCTCGATTGACCTAACTCTGTCAGATTGTGTGCTGCGTCTGATTTCAAGCTCCTCAATTGACAGCTTAGCAGCCTCTGTATCCTTGGCAAGAGTTACAAGCTCCAGATTAATCTGCTCACTCCTCTGCCTGTATTCCTCTCGCTTTTCAATAATTTCCTGAGCATTGCCGGTTGCTTCGGCAAGCTCCTCTTCAGCATCGCTGATTTGCTTTTCAACATCAGCAGACTGCTTTTCACCCTGTGCATTTTCCTTTTCAAAAAATGCGATTCTTTCCTGTGCATTATTTTTTTCGTCTGCAAGGGAATTCATCCTCGCTTCGCTTGAATCAAGCTTTTCACAAATAAGTCTGTGTTCGCCCTGTGCACGGATAAGCGCTTCCTTAGCCTGCTGTAAATCGACCTCGGCACCCTGCAGCTTTGCACCTGCATAGTTTGCCTCCTCAAGTGCTGTTTTGAATTCAGCCTTAAGTCTCTCAACGTCAGCTTCAATTGATTTAGCCTGTGCATTAAGCTCGTCAATCATATTGCCGCGGGACAGAATACCTGCGCCCTTTGACTGCGAGCCACCTGTCATTGAACCGCCCGGATTAATAACCTGACCGTCAAGAGTAACAAGCTTAAAGCGATTGGAATATCTTTTTGCAATACCGATTGCACAGTCCATATCCTCAACAATAACAACTCTTCCGAGTAAATTTGAAATAATATCCTTATACTCTGCTTTGCAGTCAACGAGCTCGCTTGCGATTGCAACAAAGCCAAGGTTATCGTCAAGATTTTTTTCATCAAGATATCTTGGTTTAATATTTGAAATGGGCAGAAATGTTGCTCTGCCTATTCGGTTGTTTTTAAGATAATAAATTGCACGCTTTGCATCAGCCTCGTTGGTGGTTACAATATTCTGCATGGCTGCACCGAGTGCAACCTCAACTGCAACGGAATACTCATTATCAACCGTAATCAGCTGTGAAAGCGGACCGTGAATACCTGAAAGAGCCTTGCTTTGTGCCTGCTTCATAACAGCCTTAACAGCACCTGAAAAGCCCTCCATATTCTTCTCAAGGTCAGAAAGCATTTTTGCCTTTGACAGCTTTTGAGAAAGCTCAAGATTCGCCTTCTCTAAATCAGCTTTAATTTTATCTGCCTTTTTGGTTTTATTTTCAAGCTTAAGTCTGAAGCCTGCAAGCGAGTTGTTATTTTCATCGATTCTCTCCTGCAGGAATTTTATATTTTCCTCGCTCTCGCTCTTTTTAGCCCTTGCTATTTCAAGCTCATTTTTATATTCGGCAATAGCATCGTCAACCACATTCTGACGCGATTTGATTTCATCAATTGATGAAATTGCTTTTGAGCATTTTACCCTGCAATCGGAAAGCTCAAGCGTAAGTGCAGTGATTTTTTGATTCAGTTCAACAGACAGCTTTGAAAACTTTTCGTTAGAAGAAATGAGATTGTTCATTTCCTGCGTAACCTTTTCAAGTTCAGTTCTTTTAAGCTGTGATGCTTTTTCATTATCAGCAATGGTTTGCTTTTTTTCTTCAACCTGGGCATCAATTGAAGTGTTTGTATCATCAGCAAGACCGATATCGTTTTTCAGTCTTTCAATGGTTTCATTATTATGATTAAGCGTTGCACCAAGCACAGATGCGTCTGATTCTCTGCGCAGTGCCTCCTCCTCATAAGCCTTGGAGCCTATGCGCATCTGCTCAATTTCAGTATTAATTAATGCCGTTTTTTCGAGTATTTCCTCGATTTCATTTTCGATATTTTTAAGCTCTTTTTCGCAAACCTCATATGATGCATTGGTAGCATCTATTTTATGCTCCTGCTCACGAAGGTCATTTGTAAATCGGTTGATTTTATGAATCCATACACCGATTTCGAGCGTTTTTTTCTCCTCTGAAAGTTCTAAAAACTGCGCCGCCTTTTCGCTCTGTTTTTTAAGCGGACCTACACGGTTTTCGAGCTCGCCTAAAATATCAAGCAGTCTTATGAGATTTTCCTGTGCCTGATCCAGTCTGCGTGTAGCATCTGTTCTCTTATGACGGAAAAGCGAAATACCTGCTGCTTCTTCAAACAGCTCACGTCTGTCCTCGTTTTTCTGAGAAATAATAGAGTCAATTTTACCCTGACCAACCATGGAATAGCCGTCTGAGCCAAGACCTGTATCCATAAACAGCTCGTGTATATCTCGGCGGCGGACATTCTCGCCGTCAATTTTATATTCACTTTCACCTGAGCGGTAATAACGTCTTGTAACAGTTACAATCTCGCCCTTATCCTTAAGGGCATAATCCGAATTATCAAGTGTAAGCTGAACCTGTGCAAAGCCAAGTGCCTTACGTGAGGATGTACCGCCGAAGATAACATCCTCCATTTTTGAGCCGCGAAGTGACTTTGTGCTTGTTTCACCAAGCACCCAGCGCACAGCATCGGAAATATTACTTTTTCCCGAACCGTTAGGTCCTACAACAGCAGTAATACCTTTGCCGAAATTCAGCTCTGTCCTGTCAGGGAAAGATTTAAAGCCCTGCATTTCAAGTGTTCTTAAAACCATTATTTAATCCTCAATTCGTCAACGTCAAGTGCGTTGTCGGTAATAATTTTTATGTTATATCCCCTTTCAATCAGGAGATAGATATTGCTTTTGTTATTGCCCTTAAGCTTTGAAAGGGAGCGCGGGTTAACATATACCTGATAATCTGCCGGCGGCAGAGCAAGGATTTTGTTAACCATAATATGTGATTTTACAAGCTCACCAAAGCTGTCGTGAAATCCGCCTGCAAGCATATTATCCTTGATATCCTTGCTTGAATGAAGTCCAAGACGGATAATTTTAATATTCGCCCTTTCAAACATCGGCACAAGCTGTGCACAAAGCTCGGCAGAATCATCTGCATTAAGCGGTGAATATTCCTCTTTTAAATATAGCTGGGCAAGATATGTACCCTTTAATACAACTGTGGGGTAAATTCTGACCGTATCAGGAGCAAGCTCAATTATTTTCTTCGCTGTGTCAATTGCTTTTTGCTGCGTATCCTTATAAAGACCTGTCATCATCTGGAGCCCGAGTGCAAAACCATATGACTTAATAAGCTTTGAAGCATCAATAACATCCTGTGCCGTATGACCGCGTCTGTTTGCGATAAGAACCTCGTCATCCATGCTCTGTGCACCGAGCTCAATACTCGTAACACCATATTTTTTTAGTATTTCGAGAACTTCTGCATCAACACAATCGGGACGGGTCGAAATTCTTATACCCTTAACCTGTCCGCTTTTAACATAAGGATAAGCCGCGGTTAAAAGTGTCAGCATATAATCCCTGTCAATCGCAGTAAATGAGCCGCCGAAAAAGGCAATCTCATAATCATATTCTTTTTTCTTCAGTGCTGTCTGAACAGCTTTTTTAACATCTTCTGCATCGGGTAATTTTTCCTGCCCTGTAATGGTTTTCTGATTACAGAAGGAGCATGCACACGGACAGCCCTGATGCGGTACAAAAATACTTATATTGCCTTTTTTCATAATTCGTTCCCTTAGTTAAAGCTGATTTAATATATTATTTAATCAGCTTATTATGCTACTCTTTATCTATCAATCCCATTAAGGTGAGAGCCTCTTTCGCAGCTGCCTGCTCGGCACTCTTTTTGCTCCTACCCTTACCTGTTCCGATAACATTTGAATTGAGCCTTACCTCAGCCTCAAATACCTTGTTATGATCGGGACCTGAGGAGCCGACAAAAACATAATTTATGCTCTGATCGGGATTTTGCTGGATAACCTCCTGCAAAATTGTTTTATAGTCTTTAAAAGCACTCTTACGGTTATCAAGTGCAGGCTTAAGAAAATGCAAAATGAAATCCCTTGCAGTCTCAAGACCTCCATCCAGATAGACAGCAGCAATAAGCGACTCGAACGCATCCTCTAAAATAGATGGTCTTTCAGCACCGCCCATATGTGTTTCGCCCTTGCCGAGGAACAAATAATCACCCAGATGCACCTGCCTTGCAAAGCCCGACAGACTTTCCGTGCAAACAAGGGATGCCTTGAGCCGTGTAAGTTCACCCTCAGGCATATCGGGATACGTCTCAAACAAATACTGACTGGATACAAGAGACAAAACAGAATCACCTAAAAATTCCATACGCTCATTGCTTTTTATTCCGTTGCCTCTCTCATTTGCAAAGGAGGAATGAGTCAGAGCCTCCATAAGATATGACCTGTTATTAAATCTGTAATTAATTCTCTTTTCAAGAGTTTCCATATCCGTACTTCCTTTAAGCTGACAAGCTACTCGGACTGTGTGTCAGTATCAAGTGCTTTTTCTATTTCTTCTATCAAATTATTCTGTAAAAACCATACAGCCTGCTTGACTGCATTTTTAAAGGTACGTGCATCTGCTGAGCCATGAGCCTTAATTACAGGCTTTTTGACACCGAGCAGAACCGCACCGCCGTATTCCTTATAATCAAACTGCTTTTTCATATCATCGATGCCGCTTTTAACACCGAGATAGGAAAGCTTTGACATTGTATTTTTCATAAATGCCGCCTTAATGCCGTTCATAAGCACCTTGGCAACACCTTCATAGGTTTTAAGTATAAGATTGCCGGTAAAGCCATCTGCCACGATAACATCAGCATCACCGAACGGAATCTGTCTCCCCTCAATATTGCCGACAAAATTATATGGTGCATTTTTCATAAGGGCATAAGCCTCTTTTACAAGTGTATTTCCCTTAGTTTCCTCCTCGCCGTTATTGGCAAGTGCAACCTTAGGCTTGTCATATTTTAAAATATGATGCATATAGAGGCTGCCCATTAATCCGAACTGATAAAGAAATTCAGCTCTGCATTCTGCATTTGCACCACAGTCCATAAGTAAAATAGGCTTTTGTGCACTTGGCATAACCGATGCAATTGCAGGACGCTTAACACCCTTAATTCTTTTTGTAATAAAGGTTGCTCCAATGGTTATCGCACCTGTATTGCCTGCACTGACAAAGGCATCGCCTCTGCCTTCATTAAGCAGCTTAAAGCCAACCGCCATTGATGAGTTTTGCTTTGCCTTTATAACAGCTCTGGCATCATCGTGCATTGTAATAACATCATCTGTATTTACAATTTCGCAGCGTTTCAGTGTAATGCTGTTATCTGCTACACAGCGTTTAATCTGCTTCTCATTACCAACCAATATAACATCTATGCCATATTCGTCCACTGCAAGCATTGCGCCCTTTATAATCTCCAACGGGGCATGATCTCCGCCCATTGCATCAACAATTATTTTCATATTCTCACGACCTTTTCACTGATTATCTGATAAATTAATCCTTGGTCTCAACTGAATTCATAAGAGAAGCAAGTGCTCTGTCTGCAAGTGCCTTATATCTCTCTTTTTTATCTCTGATTTTCGGCTCAATCGGCGGCAGAACACCAAAGTTTGCACCCATCGGCTGAAAATTCTTAACACTTTTATCACTGATATAATCACAAAGTGCACCAATCATTGTATCTGTATCCGGTACAAATTCCGACTTACCCTGTAAATATCTTACAGCATTTATACCTGCAATAATACCGCTTGCGGCTGACTCCATATACCCCTCAACACCTGTAATCTGACCTGCAAAAAATATATTTTTATTTTTTCTCAGGCTGAAATCAGCGTTAAGCAGTCTTGGTGAATCAAGAAACGAATTCCTGTGCATAACACCATAGCGGACAAATTCTGCATTCTCAAGACCCGGTATCATTGAAAATACTCTTTTCTGCTCACCGAATTTGAGATTTGTCTGAAAGCCGACAAGATTGAACATCGTACCCTTAGAATTTTCACGTCTGAGCTGAACACATGCCCAAGGTCTGTGATTTGTATTCGGGTCTATCAATCCGACAGGCTTCATAGGACCGAAGCGAGGCGCATCAAGTCCTCTTTTTGCAAGCTTTTCAATCGGCATACAGCCCTCATATACATCAAAATCATGAACAACTGCACCCTCAGCATTAATAAGCTCGTTTATAAAGCTTTCATATTCTGCCTTATTAAAGGGACAATTGATATAATCATCCTCGCCACCGCGCTCATAGCGTGATGCACCGAATGCCTTTGACATATCCACACTTTCTGCCGTAACAATCGGAGCAGCAGCGTCATAGAACGAAAGATACTCACCGACAAGTGATTTGATATTTTCAGCAAGCACACCATCGGTAAGCGGACCTGTTGCGACAATTGTGATTGTATCATCATCAGAATCAATAGTATCAACAACCTTGTTGATAACCTTAATGTTTTTATGCGATTTAATTTTATCTGTTATCTGCTGCGAAAAAATATCTCTGTCAACTGCAAGTGCACCACCCGCAGGAACTGCACAGCCGCGAGCAACCGGAACAGTGAGTGAGCCTAAAAGGAACATTTCCTCTTTAAGCAAGCCTGCTGCACTTTCAAGCCTTGATGCCTTGAGCGAATTAGAGCACACAAGTTCAGCAAACAAATCGGTTTTATGTGCAGGTGAGCGTTTAATGCCCTTCATTTCATACAGCTCGACAGGATACCCTGCCTCAGCTATCTGCCATGCAGCCTCAACACCTGCCAGCCCTGCACCTATTACTTTAAATTTCATATAGTTATAATTCTTTATTCTTCTTCGGTTTTCTTTTTTCTCGGAACAGGCTTTGTAAAGCCACAGCCCTCTGTGTCAGGGCAATATAGAACATTACCTCTGCGCTTAAAGAGCGACTTGCCGCATTTTGGACAAACCTCGTCTGACGGTGCATCCCATGTCATAAAGTTGCAGTCAGGATAATTTGAGCAGCCGAAGAAAGAGGTTCCCTTCTTTGTTTTCTTTTCTATTACATCGCCGCCGCATTCAGGACATTTAGCCGAGGTTTTATACACAAGCGGTTTTGTATTTTTACAATCGGGATAACCCGGACAAGCAAGGAACTTGCCAAATCTTCCAACCTTAATTATCATATTGCGTCCGCACTTTTCGCAGACAACATCCGTTTCCTCTTCCTTAAGTTTAAGCTTAACACCCTGCATTTCTGCCTTTGCCTTTTCGAGCGGCTCTTCAAACTCATCATAATAGAGCCTGATCATTTCCTTGTAATCCTTTTCGCCGCTGTCAATCTTATCAAGGTCAGTTTCCATTTTAGAGGTATACTTAACATTAACTATGTTCGGCATTCTTTCCTTCAGAAGCTTGGTAACAGTTTCGCCGAGCTCCGTAGGAACAAACTGCTTGCCCTCACGCTTAACATACTCTCGGTTGAGAATGGTTGATGTGATTGTAACATAGGTTGAAGGACGGCCGACACCGTTTTCCTCAAGGGCTTTTGTGAGTGATGCCTCAGTATATCTTGCTGGCGGCTGGGTGAAATGCTGATTGCCCAGAATACTCTTAAGCTTGAGCACATCGCCCTCCTTCATAACAGGCAAAGGTGCTGCTGAATCTGATTTTTCCTCATCGCCCTTCTCTTCGTAAAGAACTGTAAAGCCATCAAACTTGACTGTATAGCCTGTTGCGTTAAACACATAGTCATTGGCAGTGATTTCAATTTTCATTGTTTCCTGCAGGCAAGCCTCCATAAGAGAAGCAATAAATCTATCCCATATCAGCTTATAAATTTTAAACTGATCTGTTGTAAGATAAGGCTTAACCTGCTCTGGTGTAACCTTTGGCATTGATGGTCTGATTGCTTCGTGACCATCCTGAATATTGCTCTTTGATTTATAATATCTTGGCTTTTTGGGGAGATATTTTTCGCCATAGGTTTCGGTAATATAGGCATTACCCTCTGCTCTGGCATCGTCTGAAATACGAAGAGAGTCCGTTCTCATATATGTGATAAGACCGACTGTGCCAAGCTCACCTGCATCAACACCTTCATAAAGCTCCTGAGCAGCCTTCATTGTTCTTCTTGCCTGGAATGAAAGTCTGCGTGATGCCTCCTGCTGGAGTGTAGAGGTTGTGAAAGGAGGAGTTGGATTTTTCTTTCTGCTGCCTTTTTTAACACCTGTAACAACATACTCGGCATTTTCAAGATCTGACAGAATTTTGTCACTCTGCTCCTTATTTTCAATCTTTATCTTTTCATTGTCCTTACCATATAATGCCGCGGCAAACACCTTACGTTCAGGAGGATTCGTGAATTTAGCATCAATTGACCAATACTCCTCAGCTTTAAAGGCTCTGATTTCCTCTTCACGATCAACTACCAGCCTGAGTGCTACAGACTGTACACGGCCTGCCGAAAGTCCACGTCTTATTTTCTGGGAAATAAACGGTGACAGCTTATAGCCTATAAGTCTGTCAAGAATACGTCTTGCCTGCTGCGCATTCACAAAATCAATGTCAATTGCTCTTGGCTGCGACATACCGTTTTTAACACCATTTTTTGTAATCTCGTTAAAGGTTACACGATTTTGCTCGTTCATATCAAGACCAAGCAGAGTTGCAAGGTGCCATGATATTGCCTCACCCTCACGGTCAGGGTCAGTTGCAAGATAAACATAATCAGCAGAATCAGCCTTCTTCTTAAGGTCCTTAACAAAATTTTCTTTGCCCTTAATAACTGCATACTTTGGCTCAAAGTCATTTTTTATATCAACACTGAGACGTGCTGCAGGCAAATCCCTTACATGACCCATAGATGCAACAACATCATAGCCCCTGCCAAGGTAGCCCTTAATATTTTTAGCCTTTGCAGGCGACTCAACTATAACTAATTTTGACATATTTTTATCCTTTCAGTTAAGTGACAGCTTAGATTAACGCTGATCACACAAGTTTGTATCGTTTGCCTGAGGTACTCTGAACAAGTCCCATAACCTCAAGCTGGGTAATTGATGATATCACCTTGGAGCTTGTAAGTCCTGTTTTCTCAATAATAGTATCAATATGCAAAAAGCTGTTATTTAAACATTGATAAACTGTTTTGGTGTCCCCGCTCAAGGTGAAGGCAAGCTTTTCGTTTTCAAGACGTTTTGAGCGATTTTCCTCAATTGTATCAAAAGACAGCTTATCGTCAGCCTTTTTAACATTTGCACTATTATCTGTCTCGTCATGCATAAGCTCACTTACAGTGCGTGATTTTGAAATATCTATCGTATCAAATCTTTCGGAATAAACCGAAACAATCTGTTCAGGCTTTGTTGCAACAATTGCACCGTCATCAATAAGCTTATTTGTCCCGGCAAAGTCTACTGACAGCACAGATGCGGGAACAGCAAAAACATCTCTGCCCTGTTCAAGTGCATAATTTGATGTGATTAGACTTCCGCTTTTCACACCAGCCTCAACAACAAGAACACCAACAGATAAACCGCTGATTATTCGATTTCTCATAGGGAATGTTGTTTTGCCTGCCCTTGTAAACGGAGGATATTCCGTAATCAGAGCACCGTTATTTTTAATAACATCTCTGAGTGGTTTGTTTTCATTAAGATAGCTCGTACCAAGTCCGCAGCCAAGCACGGCAATCGTTTTGCCGCCTGCTGTTAACGCACCTTTATGCGCGGCTGTATCAACACCGAGTGCTCCGCCGCTGACCACCAGTGCACCGCATTCGGTAATACCACGGCTCATAATATGCGTAACCTTTACAGCATACTCGCTAGCCTTTCGTGTACCGACAATACCTATAGCTGCCAGGCTGTCAATATCAGGCAGCTCGCCATCAACATACAGCACGCAAGGCGGATTATATATTTCCTTAAGTCTGCTTGGATAACGCTTGTCATCATAAGCAATAATTGACCAGCCGTTATTCTCACAGGTGTAAATTATTTCTTCAACAGAATTAATATCTGTCTGCTCAAGCTTGTTAATCTGCTTTGAGGTAAGAGAAGTGCTCATTCGCCATTCGATAATATTTGAATCATAAAGCCCTTTTGCTGAGCCAAAATCATCTAAAATATTCTTAATATAAGCACCCTCGCCTAATGCCTTCTGCAGCCAGAGCCAATAACGCAAATTGCTGTTATTATCACCATTACTCATCTAAGCATCTCCCACATAGTTATTGATGCCGCAACAGCTGCATTAAGACTTTCAGCTCTGCCAAGCATTGGTATTGTAATAAGCATATTACATATATTTTTTATTTCATCACTGATACCATTAGCCTCATTGCCGATAATACACACACCGCCATTCGAAAAATCAAGTTCTGTTATATTTTTCGCATTACTGTCAGGTGATGTGCCATAAATGGTAAGTCCTTTTTGCTTTAAACCTTTCAGGTTATCTGCAAGGTTATCAGTCTGTGCAATATTAATTCTGAGCATTGAGCCCATTGATGCTCTGAGCACCTTAGGATTATAAATATCACAACCGCCGCCGATAATAACACCGTCGATGCCAAGTGCCTCAGCCGTACGAACTATTGTTCCGAGATTGCCGGGGTCCTGAACATTATCAAGAGCGATAAGCTTTGCATTAACCTTATTGATAAACTCGTTTGAGGAATCGACAGCACATACAGCAAATACGCCCTGAGAGCTTTTCGTGTCACTAAGCTTTTCAGCCACATCTTCGGAAATGAAATATGCACACTGCGAAAACTTAATCAATTCATCCGACTGTTCTCTATATTTATCATACGCAGCATTAGTGATAAGAAAATATTTTATTTTGTAAAAAGAATTAAGAACGTCAAAAACAAGCCTTGCACCCTCAAGCACAAAC
>JAIDVA010000278.1 GCA_029059925.1 Eubacterium sp.
AAATCATCAAGCGAGCTTGACAATGCAGATTTTATTGTTATGCCTGAATACTCTGATGAGCTGATTAAGCTTACAGTTATACCAAAAAGTGAAATTGAGTTTGTAAAATTTGAAATGGCAATGCCGTTTAAATTTAACAGCTCACAGCGTATTTTTACAAACGGATTTCAGAGCTGGACTGTGTCCAAAGAATATTCACCAAACGGTGCAATGGATGAATTCAATCCACGTAAGTTCGGCATTGAAAAAAGCAAATTCAATACACTCGGTATGTGGGGTGCAGGTGATTTAACCTTCCATAAATATCCTGAAAAGCCGGGTATTTTCTATGGCTACAGCTATGCATATGTAAGAAATAATGATGAGGTATTCCTGCTTGGTTCACTTAGTGAAAGAGCGGGCTACACTATAATTACCTTTGATTCCGCTGCTGACTGCATAAGAATTGAAAAGGAACTTGAGGGTGTAACCTTTAAAGAAGAGAAGTGCCTGCTGTCACTTGCTGTATTAAAAGGCGAATACAATGCCGTGTTTGACAAATACTTTGAAATGATGAATATTTCCAAACCTCGTGTGCAAAGATCATGCGGCTATACCACATGGTATAATTACTACACAAGTGTTACTGAAAAAATTGTTAACCGTGACTTAGACGCTATTGCCAAGCTTGATACAAAGATTGATATTTTTCAGATTGATGACGGCTTTGAGCGTACCGTAGGCGATTGGCTTGAGCCTGATAAAAAGAAATTCCCAAGCGGTATGAAGGCTGTTGCCGATAGTATTCATAAACACAATATGCTGGCAGGATTATGGCTTGCTCCGTTTGCCGTTACACCTAAGTCACATATTTACAAACAGCATAAGGATTGGCTTGTGCGTGACGAAAAGGGCAAAATACATTATGCTTCTCACAACTGGGGCGGCTTTTATGCACTTGATATTTATAATAATGAGGTAAGAGCTTATATCAGAAAGGTATTTGATACGGTACTCAATGAATGGGGTTATGATATGGTTAAGCTCGATTTTCTCTATGCCTGTTCAATTATCCCGATTCACGGCAAGAGCAGAGGTGAAATTATGTGCGAGGCGATGGACTTTTTGCGTGAATGCTGCGGTGATAAAATTATTCTCGGCTGTGGTGTACCGCTCGCACCTGCTTTCGGTAAGGTTGATTTTTGCCGTATCGGTGCTGATGTGGGTCTTGGCTGGGAAAATAATGCGTTTTCACGTGAGGATGTCTCAACCCAGCATACGCTGATGAATACAATTTTCCGCAGACATCTTGATGGCAGAGCCTTTTTGAATGACCCTGATGTGTTCCTTCTGCGCGACAATAATATTCAGATGCCGCTTAATAAAAGAAAAATTGTTGCCAAGGTTAACAGCCTTTGCGGCAATCTGCTGTTTGTATCGGATGATGTTTCAACCTATACTGACGAGCAGAAAAAAATATTTATCGACACTGTAACATCGCCAAAAGCTGTAATTAACAGTGCTGAATTTGTTAAGGATAAAATTCTTAAAATCGATTACAATATCGATGGCAAAAATGATACGCTGTCGTTTAACCTTTCAAACGGTGAGCTTGTATAGTCGGTTGAAAACTTATAAAACCTATGATATAATTAGGTATTGAGAAAATGTAATCAATCCAATAGATTTTATAAGGAGTGGAAATATGAAAATTTCTACCAAGGGACGTTATGCGCTTAGACTGATGCTTGATTTGGCACAGAATCAGTCTGAGGGCTTTGTTGCCCTTAAGGATATAGCCGAAAGACAGGGAATCTCAAAAAAATATCTTGAACAAATTGTACCCCTTTTGAACAAATCGGGTGTGCTCAAAACAACCCGCGGCTATCAGGGCGGATATATGCTTGCAAAAAAGCCTGCTGACTATACAGTCGGTGATATTCTTCGTATTACAGAGGGCAGTCTTGCTCCTGTTGCCTGTCTTGATGATGCCGTAAATCTGTGTGATAAGGCTGACAGCTGTATGACATTGCCTGTATGGAAAGGGCTTGACAAGGTAATCAGCGAATATCTTGATTCAATAACCCTGCAGTCCATCATTGATGATTATCGTGCTGCGGCTATTGATGAATACTATATATAAAATGTTAAGGAAAACTTATAGGAACAATTATGCCGGATCAATTTTCAAGAACACAGCTGCTTATCGGCAGTGATGCCGTAAGTAAGCTCAAAAACAGCAGGGTTGCAGTATTTGGTATCGGCGGAGTCGGAAGTTACACGGTTGAAGCGCTTGCAAGAAGCGGAGTGGGAACACTTGATTTAATTGATAATGATATTGTTTCACTTACAAATATCAACAGACAGCTTATTGCTCTGCACAGCACTATCGGAATGTACAAGGTGGATGCTGCAGAAAAACGATTGCTCGATATTAATCCTGATGTAAAAATAAATACCTATAAAACCTTTTATACTCCCGAAAGCTCATGTGATTTTGATTTTTCACAATATGATTATATTGTGGATGCGATTGATACCGTGTCGGGAAAAATAGAACTTGTAATGCAGGCAGACCGTGCAGGCGTGCTGATTATAAGCTCAATGGGTGCAGGCAACAAGCTGAATGCTGCTGCGTTTGAGGTAGCGGATATTTATAAAACCTCTGTATGTCCGCTTGCAAAGGTTATGCGCCGTGAGCTGAAAAAAAGAGGTATTAAAAAGGTCAAGGTTGTATATTCAAAAGAAGAGCCGCGCAGCCCTGTTGAAAAAAGTGATGAGGACACAGGCACACGCAGGCAAATACCTGCAAGCATAGCCTTTGTGCCGTCAGTGGTTGGTCTGATTATTGCAGGTGAGGTTATAAAGGATTTAACGGAATTAAAATAATATTGTCAGCTTTAACCAATAAGGAGATTTCAATGAAAAGAATTTTAACCTATGGAACATTTGACCTTTTACATTATGGTCATATCAGACTTTTAAAAAGAGCAAAGGCAATGGGTGATTATCTGGTTGTTGCACTTTCTACAGATGAATTCAATGCAGGCAAGGGAAAAAAGGCATACCATACCTATGAAACACGAAAAAAAATGCTTGAGGCAATAAGATATGTTGACCTCGTTATTCCTGAATCCTGCTGGGAACAGAAAATTGATGATGTCAAGGAATATCATATTGATACCGTGGTAATGGGCGGTGATTGGGCAGGCAGTGATAAATTTGATTATCTTAAGGATTACTGTGAGCTTGTATTCCTCGACAGAACTCCCGGAGTATCAACCTCTATGATTAAAGAGGACCTTGGACTTAAAGAGGCAATTAATGGTGTTGATCAGCTGCCGGATGAAAAATAAAATAAAGAATAAAAAATCACAGTCATACAGACTGTGATTTTGCTTTGTTTATATTGACAATCAAACAGCAAAATTATAAAATCAATTTGTAGATATTAGTACATAAGGACGGAAATACTATGCACAGAAAATTTGCAAAAACTGCACCGCTTGGCTGGAACAGCTGGGATTGTTTTGGTGCAGGTGTTACAGAAAAACAGCTAAGAGAAAATGCTGACTATATGGCCGAATATCTGAAAGAATACGGCTGGGAATATATTGTCTGCGACATTCAGTGGTACGAGCCAAAGGCCAAGGATAATGACTATTTCAATTTTACACCTGTCTGCCTTGATGAATACGGCAGAGTAATACCTGCCGAAAACCGTTTTCAAAGCGCAGCTGACAGTAAGGGCTTTAAGGCAATTGCCGACTACTGTCATAGTCTTGGTCTGAAATTCGGTATACATATTATGAGAGGTATTCCCCGTCAGGCTGTTCACGCAGATATGCCGATTAAAAACAGCAAATTTACCGCACGCGAGGTGGCACACCATTTTTCAGTATGCTCATGGAATACTGATATGTATGGTATGAAAAACTGCGAGGGTGCACAGGATTACTACAATTCAATTATAGAAATGTATGCCGATTGGGGTGTAGATTTTATTAAGTGTGATGATATCTGTGTAACAGAATTTCGCCAGTGGGATAATCCATATTCTGCTGATTATGAAATTGAAATGATAAGAAAAGCGATAGATAATTGCGGCAGAGAGATTGTACTTTCACTTTCCCCGGGTCCTGCTCATATTGAAAATGCAGATCATCTTGCAAAAAATGCAAATATGTGGCGAATGACAGGTGATTTCTGGGATCAATGGGACAAGCTTTATGATATGTTTGACCGTTGTTATCTGTGGCAGGATAAGGTTAAACCGGGCAATTATCCCGACTGTGACATGCTTCCTCTGGGCAGACTTTCAAAAAACGGAACCTGTCACGGACCACAGAACAGAATGACGCAGTTTACCAAGCCTGAGCAGCTTACAATGATGAGCCTTTGGGGAATTTTCAAAAGTCCGCTGATGATGGGCGGTCATATGCCTGATAATGACGAATGGACATTGTCACTGCTCACAAATGATGAATATATGAAGATGCACCGCACAGCCTATGGGGCTCATCAGCATTCAAGAAATGAGAAAAACGGCAAGGGTGACATCATCTGGGCTGCAAACGGCAAGGGCTGTAAATACGTTGCTCTTTTCAATACAAGGGATAAAGAATATGCTGTAAAGCTTGATCTTACAGAAATACTTATGCCGGATGAAAAATACAATATTTATGATATCTGGAATAAGAATGATCTTGGCGAATTCCAAAACAGCTTTAAGAGTGTTATCCCTCCCCATGGTGCAGGACTTTATAAAATAACAGCCAAATAATAAGGAGAAATTTATGAAATTTAAGCCCTTCAGAATAGAAAGTCACGGCAATACCCTAAGAGGTATGATTTTAAAACCCGACAGTTTTATAAATCCATGTAAAACCATTATTGTAAGCCATGGTTTTTCAAGTAATATGCTGATAACCTTTGGTTATGCAAAAACATTTGTACAGGCTGGTTATATTGCTGTACTGTATGATTTTTGTATGTCCGGCAGCGGAATCAGCAGTGGTAAAAGTACAGGCATGAGTGTAATTACAGAAAAAGAAAACCTTCTTGATGTAATAGATTACATAAAAAATTTGGATTTTGTTAATGAAAATAGGCTATCACTAGCAGGCTGCAGCCAAGGCGGTCTGGTATCGGCTCTTGCAGCTGCGCAGCGAGAGGATGAAATAGAATGCCTGTTTCTTTATTATCCCGCACTTTGTATACCTGATGACGCGAGAAGAGGAAATATGATTTCAGCTAAATTTGACCCGGATAAAATACCGGACACTTTTTATGCAATCACAATTCGGTTAAGCCGGAAATATGCTGACGATGTAAAAAATCTTGATCCGTATAAGGAAATCTGCACCTTTAAAAAGTCTGTACTTATTGTTCACGGTATTGAAGACAGTTTAGTAAATATTGAATATTCAAGAAAAGCGGCAAAGGAATATCCTGATTGTACACTGGCGGAGGTACACGGTGATCACGGTTTTATAAAAAAAGGCTTTAATGCCGGTAAAAGGGCAACACTTGATTATCTTAAATATCTGAATACGCGTTTATAATATTTATCGGCACTAATCAGGATTATATCCGATTAATCCTTTATTAGTTGCGGATAGTCTGTCGAAATATAAATTTTTTTAATACCACTCTTATTTACTTTAACAAATAAGAGTGGTATAATCTTTTGCAAAGAGAGTGACAAAAACGGCTAGGGATTTAACAAGTGGTAAAGCGAGCACGGCATTATGGCATTTTTCACTTCCGCTATTGGTTGAGCAATTGTGTCGGTTCTGTCACTTACATTTTACGGAAAAGGTGTTTGGAAAAAATATCATATATAAACAATGATTATTAAGGGGAGAAATTATGAACAGGGATGTTGAAAAGATTTTAGTTACCGAAGATGAGCTTGTGCAAATTTCCAAAAAGCTCGGTGAGCAGATTACAAAGGATTATAAGGGCAAAAAATTACTTATCGTAGGTGTACTGAAAGGCTCAATCTATTTTTTCACTGACCTTTCAAGGCATATTGATTTACCCTGCAATATTGACTTTATCCAGGCATCAAGCTATGGTGCAAGTACAGTATCAAGCGGAGAAATCAAAATTATAAAGGACATAAGCGAGGATCTTACCGGCTTTGATGTGTTGCTTGTTGAGGATATACTTGACACAGGCAAGACCTTAAAGCATATTCACGATATGCTTTCGAAACGAAATCCGGAATCCATTGCCATTGTAACCCTGCTGGACAAACCTGCAAGACGCGAGGCAGACATTTATGCCGATTATGTCGGAGTTGATGTACCCAACGAATTTGTTGTCGGCTATGGTCTTGACTATGACCAGTTTTATAGAAATCTGCCTTATATAGGTGTGTTAAAAAAAGAAGTTTATACCAAATAGTTGACATATCCATATTTGGTGATATACTAACTACATAATAATTAAATAATCAGCGGTTTTCAAAGTCTGACAACAGCTTTGAAATGAAAAGGGAATCAGGTGAGAATCCTGAGCAACCGCCATTACCGTATCTGATGAAATGAATACAAATGCCATTGGGAGACTGAGAAGGCGTATTCATATGTATATAAATTATACTATATCATAAGTCGGGAGACCTGCCGCAGTGAGCGAAGTTTAAAGCTCACATTAATAAATTCAGCTTTTGGGCAAGTGGGAAAGCAAAGGGATTTAAAATACCTTGTATAATTGCGTGCACCCCTGTCTGAAAGACAGGGGTGTTTTTATGAAAAAATTATCTGCAATACTTTTATCCGTTATAATGTGCATGGCACTTTTTGGCTGCAGTGCCGATAAAGTGCAATTTGACGAAAATGAGACAGTACAGGCAACTGTTACGGCAATAAGCACAACACGAAGTGAAAGTACAATAGATGCAGTATCAGAAAATAAAACAACAGACGGCAAATCAGCCTCTGTGCCTGATAATCAAAATACAAGCACTTCATTCCCAAAAGAAAATAATGAAGATAATGCTTCAAATACTGACGGGAAAACTACCATTACCAACAATACAACTGCAAATAATCCATCAAACAAACCTGCATCTTCCAAGCCAACCACAACAGCAAGGCAGACAACTACATCATCAACCATAACCTGTTCGGTGACGATTGAGTGTACAAGTGTGCTTGATAATATGGATGAGCTTAAAGCCGGGCATGAGGATTATGTTCCGTCAGATGGATACATAATAAGCAATTATTCCGTGACTTTGCCTGATGATAGTACAGCATATGACGCAGCTAAGGCAGCATGTGAAAATCGTGGTGTTACAATGAATGTTGTGAGCAGCAGTTACGGTAAATATATCGCGGGCTTTAACAATATTGACGAAAAGGATTGCGGCAATCAAAGCGGCTGGCTCTATTTTGTTAACGGCAAATCGCCGTCAAAAAGCTGTAATAAATATACACTTTCAAATGGTGACAACGTTGTATTTTCATACACGTGTTAATAAATTTTTAAGGAGGATAAAATATGAAAAAGATTTTATCAGTTTTACTTGCAATGTGTGTAATGCTTATGACAAGCATCACTGCATTTGCAGCTCAGACACCAAGCACTGACAAAGTGCAAAAACAAATTGAGGGTGCTGTTGCATACCTTACCGCTGATGCTGGGAGTTATGGCGTTGACCAGGCATTGGATTTCAGCTTTTTAGCTGATTCAGGTGCAGATGTATCAAAATTTGCTGATGGCTTTATTGCTGATGTAAAAGCAAATCTTGATGCAAACAATGGCAGAATTGTTGCAGCCTACGGCGAAAGTCTTGCAACCTACGGTTCAGTAATCACAGCTCTTATTGCACTTGGCGCGGACACAACAGATTTTTACGGTTATAATATCGAGGAATCATTTA
>JAIDVA010000279.1 GCA_029059925.1 Eubacterium sp.
CAGTTATATTAAGTATAATCCATTCCATCCTAAAAAACAACCTTGCTTTTTCTTTAGATTCAACAACCAAAAAAACTATCACAAAACTGCAGAAAATTAAATGATTTGCAAAGCAGCAGAGTAACTAATAAAAACAGGTAATCCGTGTTTCTCATCAATACCTATCTTTATATAGACACAGACTGCATATGGATTTCATTATACATTTTTTCAAGCTCTGAAAGATGAGAGTAATTTTCTGCCTGTGTAATAAGCTTTTGCGCACTTTCATACACAGATGCTGCTCGATTATATACAGATTCTGCTTTTACATACGCCTTCAAGAAAACCTATCCATGTTGTAGAGTTGATTATCCAGAAATACTTATTTTTTGAAACCTCTCTTATCGAGTCCGTAACACTTATATATTCAATTTTCTTTTTCGGCAGTATAAGCCGCTCCTTTACATGACGAAAAAATATCAAACCAACAATAAGTCCCACCACTGTAAAAGCAGGATAGATTAGTTGCAATAGTATTACCTATCTTCTGTTTTACATTAGACATAAATAATTCCCCTTTCCTTCATACTATAACATAGAATTATATAAAAGGAAAGCAAGTAAATTCGAATTCAAAATATATGTTATAATAAACAGATACACCTTTTCCTATAATAAAACCGTAAAAAATGAGACTACTAAATCTAAATTATCAGAAAATCAAAACCTCACTTACTCCCCCACACAATCTGTACAGATTGTGTAGCTGCTCAGGTATCACTTAATTTTAAAAAATTTATAGGACCCAACAGAGATTAAAACTTGCGATTATTCCTTTTTAGAAATATAATGTAATTATAGATTTAACATAATATTAGAACAGTCACTATAAATTTTGAACAAATTTATCAGTGCCAAAAAGGAGAAACCCTTGAAAACAAACGATTCAATTTATAAACAACTGCCGGAGGCACTGCTGCCCTGGTACAAACAAAATGCACGCGAACTTCCTTGGCGACAAGACACTGAACCTTATCACGTCTGGCTTTCGGAGATTATGCTGCAGCAAACACGTGTGGAGGCTGTACGAACATACTATCTTCGCTTTTTAGAGCAGATCCCCAGCATTTAAGCTTTGGCTGAAGCACCGGAAAGTCAACTGTTCAAGCTGTGGGAAGGACTCGGCTATTATAACCGTGCCCGCAATCTGCAAAAAGCGGCACGTGTAATTAAAACACAATATAGCGGATGTTTTCCAAATCAATACGAGGACATCCGTGCACTGCCCGGTATCGGACCCTACACCGCAGGTGCCATTGTATCAATCTGTTTTAACCAGCCTTACGCTGCCGTAGACGGTAATGTACTGCGAATTATCACACGCATGACTGAAAACGATTCGCCAATCGATCGTATGCAAACCAAAACCGAAATTGCTGCACAGCTTGAAAGGGTATATCCGAAAAATGATTGCGGACAATTTACGCAAGCGCTAATGGAACTGGGTGCAACAGTTTGTACACCCAAATCACCCAAATGCACCGAGTGTCCGGCGAATGACTTCTGCCGTGCGTATACCAACGGCACAGTGCTGCAGTATCCGGTCAAACAGCCTAAAAAGGATAAACGTTTAGAAGAGCGTACAGTCTTTTTATTGCAATGCGCAGATGAATACGCCCTAACAAAACGCACCAAGGATGGCCTGCTGTCCGGATTGTGGCAATTGCCAAATGTTCTTGGCAAAATAGATGTTAATCAGGCATTGCGTACCGCCGATACCTTTGGCGTTCAGCCTGTGGAATTATACAAGCAGATAAATCGTGTTCACATCTTTACGCACATCAAATGGCAAATGACCTGCTATCATATTCTATGTACCAAAAAATCATCTGATTTCGTTTGGGCAACCGCACAAGAGCTTCAAACTATCTATGCGTTGCCGACTGCATTCCGTATGTTTTTTGAATTCCTTAACGACCCCAATAAAACGGGAAGCAATTAACAAATAAAAGAAAAAGAGACAGAAAGCCTGCAAAAACCACAGCACACCTGTCTCAAATTTTGATAACATACAATAATAAATACCATTTTCAAAAAATTACAGGCAACAGTTACATACTGTTACCTGCTTTTACTTGTCTTTTTGCTGAAGAGACAATAAAAATCGCCCCTAAATCAAAAACAGATTAAGGGCGATTTCAAACTATTTAAGACAATTTTGTATAGAAAGCATTTAATTTCAAGCCTTTTTCATAAGTTGATGAAAAGAAATAACCGCTCATATTTTCATCACACCAATCGTAAATACTGCTGTCCTTATCAATTTATGACATAACAATATGCTCAATATTTACTGACTGATTTTCGTTTTCACCTGAAATAGTAATAAGCGTTCCTCCTGTTTCCTTAGCAAAATTCCAAGGAACAGGTGATGGTCCTGTCTTAAGACCATATGTATAAGTAATTCCATCATATGTAATACTTGCATTGTTTTCGTGATCGTGTCCGCAGAAAATATATTTTGTTGAGCCGAGTTCCTTGCACTTATCAACAAAGCCGGATTTAACAGGTGCAGCACCTGGAAGATACTGACAATAGCCAAAACCGTATTCCTCAGGAATTGTATATATACCATCCTCTGACTGTACACCATATTTCTCTACTGCTTCACGGAATTCAGGCTGTGCAAAATGTGAAAAAGTCATAGAAGGTACAATTCTGCCTGCCGCTTTTTCAATACCCTTAACATTCCATTCATACCATGCAATCTGCTCATAACCCATATAGATCTCTTTAGTTGAGCCATCGTTGTATTTTGTGTATCTGCCGTTATCCAGCATAAAGAGTGTATAAACAGGATTTCCGTTTTCCGTTACATTAATAACATAATTACCGCAGCCATAAAGATTTGAGGGACCTTTTTCTAACAAACAATATTCAGATGCCATATACTTATCAGACTGCCAGTTAAGTGAATTCGTAGGTATTTCATTATCATGATTTCCATAAACAGGTGCCCACGGAATTTCATAGCTATCCATGTGCTTAATAAAAT
>JAIDVA010000028.1 GCA_029059925.1 Eubacterium sp.
CACATACCAACGGAACGATGTGGGCATCGTTCCCTACGATTGTTTATCCAACGCTTACTAAGATAAACAATAATTTATTTTAAGTTGTTTTGTATCTTAGCCGCTGTAAGTGTATTCTGCATAAGCATTGAAATTGTCATTGGTCCTACACCGCCCGGTACAGGAGTAATATAGGAGCATTTATCCTTAACGTCTTCAAAGTCAACATCCCCGCAGAGCTTGCCGTTTTCATCTCGGTTCATACCAACATCAATCACAACAGCACCCTCCTTAACCATATCGGCTGTAACAAACTTTGCTTTGCCGATTGCTGCAACAAGAATATCTGCCTCGCTTGTAACAGCTTTGAGATCGACTGTTTTTGAATGTGTAATCTCTACAGTTGCATTTTCGTGCAGAAGAAGCATTGCCATAGGCTTGCCTACAATATTGCTTCTGCCGATTACAACTGCCTTTTTTCCGCTGATTTGAACTCCTGTTGAATGGATAAGCTCCATAACACCTGCAGGAGTACAAGGCAGGAAATTATAATCACCAATCATAATTGCGCCAACATTTACAGGATGGAAGGCATCAACATCCTTGATAGGATCAATGAGGTTTATAACTTCCTTATCATCAAGATGCTTTGGCAATGGGAGCTGACAAAGAATACCACTGATTTCAGGTTTTTCATTAAGCTCCTGAACAAGGCTGTTAAGCTCCTCCTGAGTAGTATTCTCAGGCAGGGCAAATTTTTCACTGTAAAATCCAACCTCTTCACAAGCCTTTTCCTTATTTCTTACATAAACCTGTGATGCCGGATCATCACCTACAATTATAACTGCCAGTCCGGGTGTTACGCCATTTTTCTTAAGCTGCTCTGTTTCAAGCGCAACTCTTTCCCTTACCTGCTTTGATACTGCTTTACCGTCAATTATCTGTGCCATTTTCATTCTCCATATCATCATTATTTGTTGCAGGAACAGTTTCCTGCTCATTAATTATATTTTCATCAGATACTGCTGTATCAAGCTGCAGTCCTTTCCATAAAGTACCTTTTTTCAGCTTAACAAAGCAGACAACAAGTGCTGCTGCAAATACGACAACAATCACCATAGAAAGCAGCTGACTTACTCTGAGAGTAGTATCGCCAATATAAAGCGAATCTGTCCTGAGGCCCTCTACAACTGCTCTTTCAAGTCCATACCACACACCATAGAGCATAAAGATTTCGCCCTTGAATTTTCTGTGCTTATGAACAATGTAGTTAAGTATAAAGAATCCTAATATACACCAAACGCTTTCGTAAAGAAAGGTAGGATGCACAGGAGCAGAAGGATCAACCTCCATCCCCTTGGCTGCAAGGTCATTCGCTGTTGCCTCAAGCGTTTCCTGAATCTTAAGACTCCACATTCTGAACGGTGAGGTGGTTGTATTTATACCGAAAGCCTCCTGATTAAAGAAATTGCCCCAGCGGCCGATGCCTTGTCCGATTAAAAGACCGAGTGCACCGAGATCGAGCAGATTAGGAAAATTAATCTTGCCGACCTTACAGCCTATTGCCGCACCGATAAGTGCACCGATTATACCACCGTAAATAGCGATTCCGCCGTTCCATATCTGTGGTATCTCTGCAAGATGCTCTTTATAATATGACCATTCGAAGATAACATAATATGCTCTTGCACAGATGATACCGAATATAGTGCCCCAGATGAGCACATCTGTCATACCGTCAAGGCTCATCTTCCATTTATATGCCATTCTGCCGCCATACAAAACCGCAAGCACAAATCCGAGTGCAATAACAATACCATACCAATGCACTTCATAACCAAAGAGTGAAAAAGCAACTGACGGCAAATCAAAGTCAATTCCCAGTCCCTCAAAATAAACTCTTGTATAATTACTCATCATATCACTCCTTTATTTGTTTTCTTTGAAAATATTTTAACAGCAAACCTGATATCTTTTTTATTGCAAAAGATAAAATTACTGACACTGCAATAAGAATAATCAACGCTATACTTTTATTGCCTATAATAGCAAAAATAAAATCAATTAAAATAAAATGCACAAGATAAAGCTCATATGAAATACTGCCTATAAACGATATAACCTTGCCGTTCATTTTAAATTTCATCGAAATTAATATTAATGATATAATAAACAAGATACTGATAATATTTCTCAATACAAGCATCAATATTAAATTATCAATACCCTTTGAAGATATATATAATCTGGCCAAAAACAATACACAAAATGAAAACGAAAAAATCAAAGTTTTGATTGTGTACTTATTATATGTCCAGCTTTTAAACTTTTGTATGTTTAAAGCAATTATAATACCAATCAGGAAAGCAAATACCGATGCCGTTCTGGAAGATTCCTCTGGATACAGTATTGAAAAAGCAACACAATACAGTAAAATAAAAACACTTACCAACACAGCTCCTAAATTATAGCCTTTATTTAAAACATCGCAAATTTTAAATGATAAATAAAAAGCTATATATATCAAAATGATTGACGGAACAAACCAAAGTCCCGTAACCGTATCTGCTCCGAAAAAAGATGCTATGTACTGCCCAGATGTGAATGTTTTACCATTACACAGATTGAGCAGAATATCAACAATGTTTACTATCCAATACGGTATAAAAACACTTAATAATCTTTTTCTGAAAAAGCTTTTCAGATAGTCCTTTTTATTGATAAGACTTACCGTCAAACCATACCCGGAAGCGAAGAAAAATACTGCAACCATAATAAAGCCGACATATTTCATTATAATCAACGGTCCGCCGGTATCTATTTTTTGCGCAAGATGGTGCATAACTATAATGATTGCAGCAGCACCTTTCCACACATTCATATTATCCCGGGAAAGGCAATCATCAACAAAACCCTTCTTATTAAATCGAAGACAAACAATAATTGGAATAACTGCTAAAATCAGCAATAAAATATACGTTATATTATCAGCTGCTAACAGGCTTTGCATACTATAAACAACTCCAATCCTAATTAGATTTCACAACTGACAGTGCAGAGTATTCCTCCTTCATCATATCAGCAAGTCTGTTTTCAATATCCGCCTTGGTTACAGACTTATAGATATCAAGTGAATCAAAGATTGAATAGCCACTGAAATATGCATTTGCAAAACCATTTGCAATTGAGTCGATGTCGTTATACTCCATAATCTCTCTGCCATAAAGTGAACGTCGGGCAGACTCAAATGCTTCGTCATCAATTCCGTTTTCTTTAAGTGACTTTACAGCCTTTTTGATTTCATCTGCCACAGCCTGAGGATTTGTGCTTTCACCATCAAAGGTAACAGCCTCGTAGCCGTAGCCGATAAAATATTCCTTAGAAAAGCTGGTATTGATAAGCCC
>JAIDVA010000280.1 GCA_029059925.1 Eubacterium sp.
CCCCCTCTTTAATGTTGTGCCTTGCGTACTCGCGCACACAGCGGCACAGGCAGCGTTATCTTTACTTTCGTAGGGGCGCACAGTGTGCGCCCGTGGGTACAAGATTATGCGGGCGAACGATGTTCGCCCCTACGCTAAACAATAATTTACAATAAAATCCTTGACAATTGCTTTGGGGTATGGTAATATATTGCCACAACAAAGAAGAACGCAGCCGTTCTCCCCATCAGCGTACAGTTAAATGGGCAATAATTATTTTAGCTAATTATTGAAGTGCGGGCGTTTTGCGTTCGCACTTTATTTGTTATTAATTTTTAAGAGGTGTTTTTTATCAGCAAGGAAGCTCAGCAAATTAATGATGAAATCAGAGACAAGGAATTACGTGTAATTTCCGCTGACGGTGAACAGCTTGGCATTATGAGTGCTAAAGAGGCACGTGCAATTGCCGAGGAACATGATCTTGATTTAGTTAAGATTGCACCGCAGGCTAAGCCGCCTGTCTGCAAAATTATGGACTATTCAAAGTACCGCTATGAGCAGGCAAAGCGTGAAAAGGAAAATCGTAAGAATCAAAAGCAGGTTGAGACAAAGGAAATTCGTCTTTCTGTTACAATTGATGTCGGCGATTTCAATACTAAGGTTAATCAGGCTAAAAAGTTTCTTGCCTCAGGTCATAAGCTCAAGGTATCTATCCGACTTAAGGGCAGAATGATGGTTCATTCCGATTTAGGTGTAGAGAATATGAAGCGCTTTGCAGCAGCAGTTGAGGAAGAGGCTAATGTTGATAAGGCACCAAAGCTTGAGGGCAGACAGATTCTTATGTTCCTGTCACCTAAACAAGGCAAGTAATTAAATAGACGGAGGAATAATTATGCCAAAGATTAAGACACACAGCGGCGCTAAAAAGCGTTTCAAGACAACAAAAAGCGGCAAGGTTAAGCGTGCTCATGCTTATACCTCACACATTCTTACAAAGAAGTCAACAAAGCGTAAGAGAAATCTTCGCAAGACAGCTGTTGCTGACGTAACAAACCAGAAGCAGTGCAAGAGACTTATTCCTTATAAATAAGAATTTCGGCTTGCTTTATGCAGGTCAAAGTCTTATTGTCACTTGGTAAACGATAAGAATAACGAGAATAATTTGCTTATATTTATAAGCTGAACTATAACACGGAGGTATACTATCATGGCAAGAATTAAAGGTGCTATGGCAACTCGCAAGAGAAGAAAGAAAGTTTTAAAAGCAGCTAAAGGTTATTACGGCGGAAAGCATCGCCTTTTCAAAACAGCTAAGCAGGCTGTAATGAAGAGCGGCCAGTATGCATATATCGGCAGAAAGCAGAAGAAGAGAGATTTCAGAAGAGTTTGGATTACTCGTATTTCTGCTGCTTGCAAGCTTAACGGCACTAACTATTCAACATTTATGAATGGTCTTAAGAAGGCTGGTATCGATCTTAACAGAAAGATGCTTTCTGAAATTGCTATTTCAGATCCTGCAGCTTTCACAACATTGGTTGAGACTGCAAAGGCTGCATTATAATTTTATATTATAATTAACAGGACTTGATTTATCAGGTCCTGTATTTTTTTATTTTTTTGTTTTTTTCTATTGAAAAAATTTTCCTTATAATGTAATATATTAATAATTTAAAATATGGATTTAATTATTTAAGTAAATATCAGTCAGTGATTTCTTTAAACGAATGTAAATTATTGGCACGCCTTTTTGGAGTTGTGTATGGAAAAAATCACAGGTAAAAATAACGATTTAATTAAGAACGTGAAAAAATTACTTTCATCCTCAAAGGAACGCAGGGTACAAGGCTTGTTTGTGCTTGAGGGTGCAAGGCTTGTTTTTGACGTTCTTAATTCTTTTTACAAAATAAAATATTTTCTTATCACTCCTGCAGCGTATGATAAATATACATAACAGTCGTATGAATTGATTAA
>JAIDVA010000281.1 GCA_029059925.1 Eubacterium sp.
TCGTTGCAAATAAGATTGCCGAAAGAGCTGCTTTCGGCGAGGTAGTGATACTAAAGTCCTCAGGTCTTAACTCACTTTATGCATCTGACGGCTGAATAATCGTATCCTACAGCTGTTAATTTTGAAATTCTTTTTTAAAAGAGGTATACAAAATGGAAATTAAGTATGAACTAACCAAAACACCAAAGGAGAAACCGCAAGGCAAACTCGGCTTTGGCAACATCTTCACAGACCATATGTTTATTATGGATTACAAAACAGGCGAAGGCTGGCACAATGCAAGAATTGTACCCTATCAGCCGCTTTCACTTGATCCGTCTGCACTTGTATTCCATTATGCACAGGAATGCTTTGAGGGAATGAAGGCTTACAGAACACCTGATGGTGAGGTTCAGCTTTTCAGACCGGAAAAGAATGCTGAAAGAATGCAGTCAACACACAACAGACTCTGCATCCCGGAAATCCCTGTTGAGGATTTTGTTGATGCTGTCAAGGCACTTGTAAGTGTTGATAAAGATTGGGTTCCGTCAGAGCCTGATACAAGCCTTTACATTCGCCCGTTTACAATCGCAACTGAGGCTGTTCTCGGTGTAAAGGCAGCTGATGAATACAAATTCATCATCATCTGCTCCCCTTCAGGTGCTTATTATGAAGAGGGTATGAATCCTGTAAAGATTTATGTTGAGGATGAGTATGTACGTGCTACTCCGGGCGGTACAGGCTATATTAAGTGCGGCGGTAACTATGCCGCATCCATCATCGCATCAGAAAAGGGTCATAAGCTCGGCTATTCACAGGTATTATGGCTTGACGGTGTTGAAAAAAAGTATGTTGAAGAGGTTGGCTCAATGAACATTATGTTCAAGGTTGACGGCGAAATTTACACAGCACCTACAGTAGGCACTGTTCTCCCGGGTATCACAAGAATGAGCTGCATAGAGCTTCTCAGATCTTGGGGCTACAAGGTTAATGAAACAAGATTTACAATTGATTTCATTATGGATGCTGCTAAAAACGGCAAGCTTGAAGAGGTATTCGGTACAGGTACAGCTGCCGTAATCAGTCCTGTAGGCGGTCTTACATACGAGGATGAGACTGTTGAGATTAACGATTTCAAAACAGGCGAGCTTACACAGAAGCTTTATGATACACTCACAGGCATGCAGTTTGGCAAAATCGCTGATGATATGGGTTGGATTGTAAAGGTTGACTAATCAAATTTAATATACTGAACTAAGGCGGTGCGATGTGGGCATCGCACCCTGCAAAATGTTTACAGCAGTAGGACACGATGCCCACACCGTGCCGATTTTTTCAGCAATTATCACTATGAGAATTATTGAATTTAAAATTACCGAAAAAGATAATAATAAACAAATAAAGGATTTTTTACGTGAATTTGGTGTATCTGCTTCCCTGCTTACCAAGCTTAAGCATACCGAAAACGGTATCACTGTAAACGGAAAATTCGCACGGACAATTGACAGAATAACCGCAGGTGATACGCTCGTTATATCAATAGAAAACAGCGGTCATATGCCTGCTAAGCTGACAAGCAGTACTGTTGAGGCAGTATACAGCGATGATGACCTTTTAATCCTTAACAAGCCGCCTATGATGCCTGTGCATGAAAGCAGAAATCATCAGGGCGATACGCTCGCAAATGCAGCCGCCTGCTATATGGACAAGGATACCGCCTTTCGTTCGGTGTACAGGCTTGACAGAGATACAAGCGGTCTTGTGTTGATTGCAAAACACGAGCTCGCCGCCAGCAAACTTGCGGGTAAAATAAAAAAGGATTATTATGCTGTATGTCAGGGAATATTAAACGGAAGCGGCACGATTAATTTGCCTATCAGACGTCTGAATGACAGCATCATAAAACGAGGAGTGTTTGATGATGGTGAAAAAGCCGTAACACATTGGCATGCAGTCAAAAATTATACGAACAGCACTCTGCTTAAAATTCATCTTGAAACAGGACGCACACATCAGATACGTGTCCATTTTTCACACCTTGGATATCCTCTGCTCGGTGACACACTTTACGGCAATAGCTGCGATAAAATCGACAGACAGGCATTACACTGCAAAACCATTTATTTTACGCATCCTATCACTGAAAAGCCGATGATGATTGACTGCGATTTCCCGGATGATATTAAACAGGTAATGGACTGATAATTATTTCGGAGGACTGACAAATGCCTTCATTTTCAACACATTATATATTTGCAAAAGAGCTGATACCTTATCTTCAAAGCACTGCTGATTTTCAAATCAATGAAGAGGCTGTCCTTTTCGGAACACAAGGGCCGGATATTTTCTTTTTCCATAGAGTATTTCCATGGATGATAGGCAAAACCCTGCGCACGTGCGGCTCAAAACTGCACAGAGCCGAACCATCCTTACTTTTTGAAAATATGCGTGAATACTGCAGGATATCTGCTGAACCTGATATAGCAAAATCATATGTTTATGGTTTTCTGCTTCACTATGCACTTGACAGGAATTGTCATCCATACGTATATTCATATCAAAATAAAATCATATCAAAAAACAGGTTGACGAATCCCCATACCGCACATAATAGAATTGAATTTTCAATGGACACATATCTTCTGCATAAAAGATTAAACATCAAAGAACCACTGAAATTCAACACTGCCGATACGGTAGGAAGCAGCACTGCTGTAATATCCGAAATCGGCAAGCTCCTTGAATATACAATACCACGAACAATTAACGAAAAAGTAACATCAAAACAAGCTGAAACAGCTTTAAGAGACTTAAAAGTAATACAAAAAATATGCTTTGATCCAATAGGATACAAACGGATACTGTTAACACCGATTGAAATCATTGCTTCCCCTGTAAGCGGTAATTTTAAATTTACTGCAATGATGCGTCCAAAAGACTTGGAAAAAGCAAAAAAATATGGTAATATATGTAACGATGAATGGAAATCACCTTACAGCAACGAAATCAGAACGGAAAGCTTTGAGGCCCTCTTCGAGCTTTCAAAAAAAGATGCAGTACAAATGCTGACAAAATTCATTAAGGGGATTGACTGTAAGGAAATTACTGAAAATAAATCATTTTTAACAGGAGTTGAAGTTGAATGAAAACGATACCAAGCTTTCAGATTGACCACAATATTTTAAAGAAAGGCATTTATATCAGCCGTATTGATGAAGACATCACAACATACGACATCCGTATGCGTGAGCCGAACAGAGAAACAGTTATGACAAATGCCGCTATGCACACAATTGAACATCTTTTTGCAACATATGTAAGAAACACTGAATTCGGTGATAATATCATCTATTTCGGCCCTATGGGCTGCAGAACAGGCTTTTATTTCCTCACCCGCAGTCTTAGTGACAATTATACAATCGGCCTCATAAAAGATGCTTTTCAGTTCATAGCCGATTATTGGGGTGCTATCCCCGGCGCATCGCCAAAGGAGTGCGGCAACTGCCTTGACCATAATCTCCCACAGGCTAAGGAGGAATCAAAAGCATTTCTAAATGTAATTAAGGATTGGACTAAGGAAGACCTTAAATACCCTATCGCAGAGGAAGAATAACAAAATTGCCCTCCTTGATTTTTCAAGGAAGGGATAAATATTGTATTTGTTGAAAAGACAACCACAAAAAGCACCCTTGAGAAAACAAGGGTGTTTAATTTTTGCCTTAACTGCGTATATCTTGGAAAAAGAAAAGACTTGGAATTCCTAAGAAAACCAAGTCTACCTGGCAGAGGTATAAGGATTCGAACCTTAAATGACGGAGTCAGAGCGGTAAACACGACTGAAATTTATACCGAATTCAAGCCATATAACAACATGCAGTGTCTGTCGAATGTCTGTTAAATTAATCAATCAATAAATCCTTCCAATTATTTGGGAATCCCATTAACTCTGGTTTTACGAAAGGATATTTTTCAAATATCAACTCAATTTGATCAACAAAATCTTTCCAATGATTGTCATTATCCAATATGTGATTCATACAAAGCAATGTAGCAAATATCCTCAAATTACTGATTCCATCTGCAATATACTGCTTGTACAAAATCGGAGTTTTAGATAAATTTACATTATAAACTCTACCATAGTGAGCACAAATATTACGCACAAAAGCAATATTTTCAATCCAACTTTCAAGATATGTATAGCCTATGCCAAATGAACTTGCAATAGCCTTTTTATCAGCGTTCTTCATATTTTTATAGAATTTTGAAAGAGTACCAAAACTGAACAATTCTACTAAAGCATAGAATGGAATATCGCCATTTTCATAATTTGTTTTGAAATTTTTAACAAAAGGAGCTTTACTATTTCTGTTAATTTCCTTCTCCATATCCTCAACAAAATCGTTATAGTATATTCCGTTAACAAAATTGTCAGCATCCTTATATCCAAGAACTCCATACTTAATAGAAAAATAGTTAGAAATTCTACAACGCAAGTTAACCTCTATTTTTTCAATTTGAGCAAATAATAATTGTCTAAAATTAGCATTAAAAAGATAAAGTTGAACAATTTCCTCAAATGTAATTCCTTTATAATAATCAGAATTTTTTGGTTTAAGACCTAAACTATATGCTTTAATAAGTCTAAAATATGAAACATCATTCAAAAACGATTTTGCATACTCAACATCATTGATAATCAATCCTATTTTCTTAAGATTATCAATTTGCTCCTCGATATTCATTGCTGGTTCAAGAGTCTTCATCACAATAATACTCCCGTAAAGTTAAATGACCCGACGTGGTCCGCATTGTTAAGAGGCGTGTCGGGTTCTGTTATTACTTATTATATGCGAATGAACTAAATTTGTCAACAAAAAGTGCAAAAATCAAGCGAAATATGCATTGATTTTGAATAATTCTTATTTGAAAGTTATTTAATCAATAGAAATAATCTCTAATACAGCAAACTATATAAAGTATCTCAGCGAAAAAGCCTGCCCGAAGGCAGGCTTTTCACTGAGTGTGTTTTATTTTACTCTGTACTGTACCCATTCCTGAACATTTGAAACATTAGACTGTCCTGTTGGATTAGTAGTTGATTCTTTGTTTTCATCTTTATAGAAATAATATGTGTAAACAGGTTCTTGATAATACCATCTTGTTGCATAGTTGTTAGTTGTATAAGATCCATCTGGCACCCACATATTTTGTGCACCGCAAGTCGGACAAGTATGCGTACCATAGAACTTAATGCCGCTGGAGCCAGTATATTTATGGCTCATCTGAGATGTAGTTTCATAAGTATGCCTTGCCCAGCTCTTTGCTGTTGAATCAGTTCCCCAAAGACTACTTGAGCCAGATTTGCCATTCCATCTGTGATAATATTTGTAATGAGTTGTTGTTGACTTTACATATTGTTCTGAAGTAACATTTCTGGAACCATTTGAAGGATTTGAATATACAGGTCCCTGTTTAGTACCCCATGAAGTACGCTGAGTATCATACTTTGTCCACCCACTCATAGTTGAAGATCCTGATGTAGTATATGAACGCTGAGTATATGAATACTTTGTATTTATCGCAACCGCATCACTTGGCATCTCTGATGCTTTAACCCAATCAGATAAAACATTTTCTGTCCAATGTGCGTATAATATTACATTTTCAGATGTATCAAATACTGTAGTTTCATCAACTTTAGTTGTATTATCATCATTAGGAGAAGTATACCAACCATCAAATCTATAATAATCTCTTACCGGTACTGGCAATTCTCCTAAAGCATCACCAAATGATAAAACTTTGCTTGTAGTTGAAACAGTTGCATTATCGCCATTAACATTATATGTTACAGTAAATTTATTAGGTATCCAGTGTGCATATAATGTCTGATTTACGAGTGATGTTACAACCATATCAGCAGTGATTTTTGTACCTGAACTTGCATTGGTATACCAACCATCAAATGTATAGTTTGGTTTTACAGGGACGGGCATTTCACCGTATACCTGACCATAATATACAGTTTTGCTTATATTCTCTAAATCACCGCCATTAGCATCAAAAGTGATTTTACTTGAGGTTAAATAATTATTAAACTCATCTTCGGTAATGTGAATTAACTTACCTTGATTGTATGTTACTGATAATTTTTCCTCATTAGTAAGGTCACCATTTATCAGCCAATTGCCTGTTAACGACAGAGTTCCGTCAACCTCATTGTTAAGCAATGATAAATTAACGTTCTTGGATATAATCGTATTTTCTTCCTTAGAAGAAAGCTCAATGTTGCCATAAAGTTTTAGATTAGTATTTGGATTAGTGAGAATCATTGAGAATCCCGGACTTTGCTCTACAATAACTCTGCTGAGCGTTACAGTTTCGGAATTCAATTTTAATGGTGTATCTGCGTTTTCAACTAATCTGAAATTACTTAAGAATGTTTCTCTTGCATCTGATTCAATCGAAAGATTTCTATATGCTCTGCCATCGCTTAATAATCCGAAAAATTCTGTTGACGAAGGTATGTTAATCTTTGTATTGTCAATTGAATCTTCCATATTTGACAAGCAAACTATTAAGCTTCTTGCACCGGAATTAAATGCAGCTTGTGCCACTTGAGTATTAGCAGCATTTACATATAATTCAGGAGCATTTTCAAAAGCACTATTTCCAATTGATTTTACAAATTCATCAATAATAAATGTTTTCAGTGATGTACAATTTTTAAATGCTTCTGAGCCAATTTTGTTAATACCCATACCTATAACAGTTTCTAGTGAGAAACAACCTTCGAATGCATTATTAGGTATTTCTCTTATATGTTTTGGAAGCA
>JAIDVA010000282.1 GCA_029059925.1 Eubacterium sp.
GATATAAACAATAGAACAACTGCAAGTACGTCAAATAAAACAGCATCTTTCTGTGGCGTAAAATATCCTTCAAATAATGAACTATCAGAGGAATTCTTAAAATTTATTGCAGTTATTGCAGATGCCAGAATTGCGATAACAAGCATATTAATCATTTTACCCTTTACGAAACCGAATTTAAAGAGAATAGGAAAAACTATAATCGGAGACATAAAACTGCAAAACAGCATTATTGATATAAGACTTATTAACTCAGGTTTGCCTAAATTAAATCTCAATCCAAAACATATACCTTCAAGCAGAACAGCAGGAATAACTGTTATAAGCAGGAACAAATATTTTTCATTCACAACTGAATTTCTTTTTAAAGGCAAAACACTTTCAAATCTGTTCCACTTATATGACTCATCATATGCAAAAAGCGTTATTGAAACAACTGAAAATATTGCAACGGAATAGTATGCAAAATACATTGATTCACCGGAAAGTATTGCAATGGCAAAAAATATCAACGAAACCAATACATTCACAAGGCAATGCTTTCTCAGCATCATAAAATCTTTAATCAAAAGTCCTTTCATTCCTGACCCCTCCTGATCATATAGACAAATAAGTCTTCAAGTGCAATCGCGGCTGCATTCATATCAGATGTTACAGCTGACTTTTTTATTACAGCATTCACTGCGAAATCTGTTTTGCGCATACCGAGTACATCACTCTTATATATTCCTGAAAACACTTTCTCACTGCACTGAACGATACAATAATCATTCAAAAGCTCATCCTTTTCCTCACACAAAATCAGCTTACCCTTGTGCATAAAGGCAATGTAGTCGCAAAGCTTTTCGAGATCACTTACAATGTGTGACGAAATCAGAATCGAATGGTTTTCATCTCTCGTGAAATCATAAAAAATATCAAGAATTTCATCACGCACAACAGGATCAAGACCACTCGTTGGCTCATCAAGAATAAGCAGCTTAGCATTGTGTGAAAGTGCAGCAGCTATAGACAGCTTCATTTTCATACCGCGTGAAAAATCTTTCACTTTTTTACTGAGCGGTAATCTTAATTTATTACAAAAATTAAAGAACTCCTGCTCACTCCATTGATGATAAATATTCTTTAGTATTTTATTTATTTCTTTTACATTCAGACATTCAGGGAAATGACTTTCATCAAAAACTACACCTATATCTTCCTTTGAACATACAGTATAGTCCTTGCCCAACAGTTTGATTTCACCGTTATTTTTCTTAATCATATTGAGCATAAGCTTAATCGTTGTGCTCTTCCCTGCTCCGTTTTCACCCACCAATCCAAGTATACACCCTGACGGCAATGTCAGATTAATATTGTCAAGAGTGAAATCATTATAGCTCTTACTCAGACCAGTTATTTCAATAGCATTCATTACTGCTCCTCCTCAAAAAGAATATCCAGCATTGAGATTATATCATTTTTGTTCAGCTTGCACGATGACGAAAGCTTGATAATCTCTTCCAGATGTGACTCAATCTTTCGCAGATTTTCTTCCTGTAAAAGCTCAGTATTTTTAGCAGCGACAAAACAGCCCTTTCCGGGTGAAGTATATATAAAACCGTCCTTTTCAAGCTCTTCATAAGCACGTTTAGTGGTTATGACGCTTATATGTAAATCCTTTGCAAGATTCCTTATTGACGGCAATGGTGCATCCTCACCAAGCTCATCGCTGATAATCTGTGCTTTTATTTGGGCATAAATCTGCTCATAAATCGGCACACCGTTCTTATTGTTAATAAATATAAGCATAATGCTCTCCTTAAACCAGTTAACTGTATATATACAGTATATACACTATTGACACAATTGTCAATAGCAATTCATAAAATCAACAAAAAAAACAGGGACAGAAAAATCTATCCCTGTATAATTAACTGCTAAATTTTGAATATCAGTTAATCGATTATTCACCCTTCATTTCAAGAAGCTTAACTGTACCGTTATAAGCAGCCTCTGAAATTCTGATTGAGTCAGCGATTGCAGCCTCGATATCATCCTCTTCTACACCAAGCTCTTTTGTATAAACATTGTTGAAGAAAAGGTCAATATCCATAATATCAGGAAGATTGAATGGATCCATACCTGAATCAATGCCTCTCTTCTTGTAATCCTTAGCAACCTTAATCATACCCATTTTCATCATCCAAGGTGCAACGCTTACAATCTTTCTGCCATGCATTCCTCTTGCATCATAAACGATTGAAAGGAACTTATCCCACTTCATATTGTACATACCGATAGGAATTGCCTCAAAGCCTGACTTCTTTCTCTCAGCAGCACCTGCGATTGCCTGACCAACCTGACGGCATGTAAGCATTGTTGTACCACCTGCCGGGTACATTGTGAATGGCCAGCTATCCATAAAGCCAATCTGCTCAATAAGGATAGTCCATACAGGCTTTCTGCCCGGCTGTGTGCCGAAGATGTAAGGAAGCTCTAATACAGCACAGCTGAAATCATCATCACAGAATGCCTCGCAAACCTCTTCCTGCATAATTCTTGACTTGAAATATGGATTTCTCTCAGTAAGACGCATATCAGGTCTTGCCTTTGAAAGATATGAGAAATATGAACCAAGTACTACTGCTCTCTTAACGCCAACCTTTTTACAGATTGGGAAAATTCTCTTAAGAGGAGCAATATTGAATTTGTAGTAGTAATCCATAACAGGTGCAGGGAATTCAACTCTCTCATCAACACCTGCAGCGTAAATGAATACGTCATTGCCCTTGAGCATTTCCTCAAGCTCTTCATCTGACTTCTTGTTGATGTCGCCGAAAATAATTTCCATCTCTTCCGGGATTGGAGCTCCTTCCGGTAATGGCGGCAAAGCAACAGATGTTACCTTGTGACCTCTTTTAATGAGTGTAGTAGCAGCCTCACAGCCAAGGAGACCGGTACCGCCAATCATAAATACGTTCATAGCATTTCCTCCGATAGAATA
>JAIDVA010000283.1 GCA_029059925.1 Eubacterium sp.
GAGACGGGACTTGAACCCGTACGAGTCGCCCCACACGCCCCTCAAACGTGCGCGTCTGCCGATTCCGCCACTCTCGCGTCAACGTTATGAATTATAGCAGAACATATTACATTTGTCAACACTTTTTAAACTTTTTTGAAAAGTTTTGATATTTTTTCTGCTGAATCAATTATCACTAAAGGATCAGCCGTTCTCAGACATTCAAAACTCCTAAAGCCCCACGAACAGCCTACGCTGTCCATACCTGCATTCTTAGCTGTATACACATCAATATCACTGTCGCCGAAGAAAACGGCTTCATCCAGGGTACAACCAAGCTTTTCAAGAGCGAGGTTTGCCGTATAAGGATCAGGCTTTTTAGGAGCATCCTCTGTCGCACCGATAATCACATCAAAATAATTTTTCCCAAAAAGATTTTCAACCATTTTCATCGCCGACTGATGCGGCTTATTTGTAACAACTGCAAGCTTAATACCCTGCTTTTTCAATTCATCAAGTGAAGAAGCAACGCCGTCATACAGGTGTGCATGATCAAGCAGTATTGCATTATACTTTTCCTTGAACAATTCAAGTGCGTTGTCGAGCTCATTATCTGACAGCTTATGTTCAAAAGCCCTGTCAAGGAGTTTTTTTGCACCATTACCTACAAAGGCTCTGTAATTCTGCTTTGTCCATTTTGGTTCAACACCATATTTCCTGAGCACATAATCTGTTGCAAGTCCCAAATCATCAGCTGTATCAACCAATGTACCGTCGAGGTCGAAAATTGCACAGTGTTTATTTTTCATTTTTTCATTGACATAATTCCATTTGTCAGATTCATCTATAATATCAATGTTCATACAAATCGCTTAAATCCTGTTCTTTTTTCTTTTTAGCATTTGAGATTGCTTTGGCAATTATTACAACAACTATAACACCACCGATGACTGCACACTCGGTATAAATCTTTTTATCCTGCTGCGCATTCTCATCAGATAGCTTACCGCTCTTTACCTGCGTCCACAGATTATTCTGCAATTCAATGATGTTCTGCGGAAGATTTTTAAAATACTGCGTTTTAAGTTCCTCGGTCGGATACACTACCTCGCTGCCATAAAGTGAGCTTTCCTCATCCTGCTCTACCTCTGTATTAGGTGAACGGTAATAGATAAACTCACAATTTTCAAACGCAACCTGTGGTTCGTGCATAAAGTTTATAAAAGCCTCTGCTCCCCTCTTATTCTTTGAGCACGTAGGAACACAAAAAGCATCATAAAATGCGTTTACGCCTTCTTTAGGAAAGCAATACCCCAGATCCTCATTATTCTCAAGCATAAGCAAATAGTCACCGGCATAATAAACACCAATAGCATATTAGCCGCTTTCCATAAGATTAAATATTTCATCCATTACATAAACCGGATTCGTTTTATCCTTTTGCTCAGCAAGTAATTGGGCACATTCTACCCAATCCTGCTCATCAGTTGAATTGAAATCCTTACCAAGCATTGCCTGTGCAATAGCAAAGGCATCACGGGAATTATTAAACATAAGAACCTTACCCTTATACTGCTCATCCCACAGGATATCCCAGCTGTCAGGCTCATACTCTACCATTTCTTTATTATAAATCAATACAGTAGTACCTACATTAAAGCACACTGTATAAATCTGCTCAGGGTCATAAAAAAGATATTGACAATCCTCACTGATATATTTCATATTCGGAATATTATTATAATCAAGAGGCAAAAGCATTTCCTCGTCAATAAGACGGTCAATCATATAATCACTCGGAGCGATCACATCATAAGATACACCGCCGCCGGCAAGCTTAGAGTACATATTCTCATTAGACTCATAGTTTGTATAATTAACCTTAGCTCCTGTAAGACGTTCAAACTCGCTGACAACATCCATTGACCCCTCGCTGCCATCCGAAATATATTCACCCCAATTGTAAACATTTACCGTAGTGCCCTGTAAGCCAAGATTCTTATAGTATTCTATCTGTTCATCGGTAAAATACTCATCCTCTGCAAAGGCTGAAAAAGGCAGTGCACAAAAGCACATAATAAGTGATAAAACAAAAATCAGATATTTTTTCATACTGCATCACGCTTACCCTTTCGCTCCGCCCTGTTCTGAGCAACATTCATAAGTATGAGCAGAACAAGAATGACAACAAACATCAGTGTTGAAAGAGCATACATATCCGGTTTAACTCTTTTCTTTGTCATTGAGAATATATATATCGGTAAGGTCTGGAAGCTTGGACCATTTGTAAAGTAACTGATTATAAAGTCATCAAGCGATAATGTAAAACTCATTACACAGCCTGTGATGATACCTGTAATTATCTCGGGCATAACCACCTTGAAAAAGGCTTTCGAAGGCTTACAGCCAAGGTCGACTGCCGCCTCATAAATGTGCATATCAAACTGCTTGAGCTTAGGCATAATATTAAGAATTACATATGGCAATGCAAAGGTTACATGGGCAATGAGAAGCGGCCAAAAGCCAAGTACATTGCTGCGATGAATAAGACTGCCGGCAAATACAACCAAAAGCATCATTGCGATCCCTGTTACAATTTCAGGATTCAT
>JAIDVA010000284.1 GCA_029059925.1 Eubacterium sp.
CCAAGCTGGGCCGCTAAGTCATTACGCTGAAGCTGTACGGTTGGCGTTTCGTCATCAAACATATCAAGAATCATATCGGCGATAACGTCACTAAGCTTCACTTTTCAATCACTTCCTTTATTATCAGTCAAAAAAGTAAAATCTATAAGAATGCAGGAGTGAATATTCACTTGCTGACTTTGACTTTCTTTGACCTTCTGTTATCATATTAGCATAAAGGTCAGATAAAGTCAAGGATTTTTTTGACTTTCTTTGACTTTTGATTAAATTGTTGTTTATATTAGGATGTTACACACCCTAATAATCCGTTTTTAATCGGGTAAATATTTTATATTTAATTTTATGTACCATTCTTTTGTGTCGCAAAAGAACGGTACCAAGAAAACGAATCATGGGGAGGCTATGGCGATGCCAAGCCTGACTCCCCCTAATAACCCCCTCTTGATGTTGTGCCGTGCGTACTCGCGCACACAACGGCACAGGAGGCGTTATAACAAAAGAGAGTGCCTTAGAGAATGAGAAATTGCACAGAATTTCGCATTTTGCGAACTTTGCTGTACGATGGTACTGCTTGTGAGCAAAAGGCGAAAAGCACACAAAATATACGTAGGTTCGATACCTGCATATATTTTAGATTGTTCTTACGGGGATTTCGTGAATTCATCTATAATGTTTTTGCGATATATCATTCTTCCGTTTATCCCTGTGTGCGGTTATGGGTGATTTATCGTTCTCTAAGATAAACAATAATTTAAGGGAGGATATTAAATCCTCCCTCTTTTCTTTAAATTATCCGATTAATCTAATGCATCTTTTACTGCGTCGCCTGCATTATCAACTGCTCCGCCTACACCGTCTGCAACATCATCTACACCCTGACCGATATCGTCACCAACGTTATCTGCTTTTGATTCTGCTTCATTTGTTGTGTCGCTTGTACCGCCGTTGCCTGTTGTTGCATTGTTTGTTGTTCCGGCTGCGGTTGTTGTGGCAGTTGTTGCTGTTGTGCTTGTTGTGGTGTTTTGGTCATTATCTTTTGCACAACCCATAAATACGGTTGCGATAACAGCTACTGCCATTGCGATAATTAAAATTTTACTTTTCATAATATGACTTCCTTTCAATATATATGATTATCAGATTTTATTAAAATATACAAAAAAATTCAGAAAAATTTCAATGAGAAATGCGAAAATCTCTGATTTTCGGTATAATACTTTAGTATTATACAAGCGACAGCTTTATTTTGTCAGTGTTCCGCCGTCTGAGTAAAGCAAGAGTAAAATATTTTCCTCAGCACCTGTATTTGAATTTACATAGATAAGCACCTCTTCATTGGTTTCAGTGCTCTCGCAATGGTATTCATAGCACATGGCTTCCGTACCGTTTTCCTTTGGTATTACACACTGCTTAACGCCAAGAACATTAAGATAAGGACTTATATTGCCCTGTAGCTCGTCAGCACTTTTTGCAGTCTGAAAAGCAGAACGCTCTCTGTGGTTTGTCAAAAAGCCTTTACTTTCAAATGATACAACCTTGCCGTCGTTCATTGATATGCCAACCTTGATTAAATCACTGTAATAAATAACATTGTTATTTGTGTATGCAAAATTTATTACACAAATATTGTTTGAGCTCATATAATACGTTTCGGTCATGTTCGGGAAATCAAGCTTCTCCAGATATTTTTTTGCAATGTTGACAGCATTTTGTTCGCTTACTGTTGACTGTGTTATTTTACCGCCGTAAAGAATATATGCAACATAGCCTCCGGCTTTTGTTATACCGATTGTTTTCTGACCGTAGGAGAAAACGTAGCAAGAGATGATTCCGTCGTCATCGTTGACATAATTAACCTGGTCAACTGCACATCCCATTGCGTATGCTGCAGCATCTCTTGCCTCTTCCTTGGTGTATTCTTCGGCGTTTTTCAGCAGTTCAGGTTCACGATTGAGCACTGCGTCTGCAAATGGTCCATCGTAAAGCAGAGTAGGGTAGTCCTTAAAGCTTTCCTCAGCCGTGGTCATATCATTTGAAAGAGAGCTGATACTGATATTATTTTTGTTTTTTACATTACTGGCTGTTATACGTCCGCCGCTGTTACAGATTGATACCATAGAACCGATAGACTCATTGAGCTGATGTGCATAGTTGAGAAGTACGGAAAGATTTTTGTGCTCCTCATCACTTATCTGTTCACCTGATGCTGCTTTTTGCGCGATATATGATGCATAGTCTGCTGCCTGACTGATGAATTTGTAGGTTGAGCTAAGATTCATTTGACCTACAGGCAGACGTGAAAGTGCTTCCTTAGCTTCGCCGCATTCTGAAAAAAGGTCTGAACTTATTTCATAAAGCATTTTATCAGAATTTGAATAGATACTTTTTGTCAGATTGGTTTCTATCGAATCCATTGTTTCGGACAGTTCGTTAAGACTTTGCTGGTAATTATTTTCAAGCTGTGCCTTATAACCGGCTGCCATATTCATGTTCATAATTGCAAAGCCTGCAAGAACTGCAACAACTGTAAATGCGTATGAAAACAGTCTGATGTATCCTCGTTTTGTCATAAACATTACCTCCGTTAGTTATTTTTTACCGAAAATTAAAAAAACATTCAAAAAAATATTTAATTGTTGCGATATATATGTTACAATATCAATAATTGTATTAACATGGAGAAGTGCGTTATGGCGAAAGTTGATGAAAAAAAGAGAATTGTTGTTAAGGTCGGAACATCAACCCTTACACATAAAACAGGAAAAACA
>JAIDVA010000285.1 GCA_029059925.1 Eubacterium sp.
CATGTCCGGGTTTATCAACAATATTAATCTTTGTATCTTTATAATGGATAGAGGTTTTTTTTGAAAGAATGGTAATTCCGCGCTCTTTTTCAAGGTCATTGGAGTCCATTACTCTTTCTGCAACCTCCTCGTTGTCACGGAAAATACCGCTCTGGTGCAGCATTTCATCAACAAGTGTTGTTTTACCATGGTCAACGTGAGCTATGATTGCTATGTTTTTTATATCGTCTCTCTTACTCAACTTCATCACCCTCAATTAGTTCTTATTTCTAAAAATAGCCGTTTGTATTTTACCACTTAGCCTTGCAATTGGCAAGGGGTATATATTATTTTAATTTAAAGAATATAGTAAAGGCTGTCATGACTTTACAAGTTGATTGTTTTTTGATAGAATGAAGACTCAATAGTTTGTTAATTAAAGGAGAATTATACCATGGCTGATACTAGAAAAGTGATTATAGCATCCTCGCTTGATAAGATTTTCCCGGACAGCAGTGATATTTATGAGCTTGATAAGTTTTCAATGCTGAAAAATGAAAAAAAGGCATTTCAGATTGTTTTCAATGCAAAAAAAGGAGAGAAGGTTTCATTTGAAATTGAGTCCGCTCTCATGGATTATATGAATTTTTCAGTTGTAAAAATGATGAAAGGCGGATATGTTGCTGCTAAAGATGCCGATGATTACTATATTAAGGGTAATCACGAGTATTATCCCGATATGCTTGTGTCCATCAAGGATAATTGCTTTATTGCCGAAAATGATGGCTATAACAGTGTGTGGGTGCAGATAAAGGGCGACAGCCTTCCTGCAGGTGTTCATAATGTAAATGTAAAATCCGATAAGGGTGACTGTAGTATTGCTGTTCTTGTTATTGATGCAAGTCTGCCTGAGCAGAGCCTGATTTTTACAAATTGGTTTCATACTGATTGCCTTATGAGTATTTACGGCTTTGAAGCTTTTTCGGATGAATATTGGAAAACGGTTGAGAATTTCCTGCGTCGTGCTGTGGAATACGGAATGAACTGTGTGCTTACACCTCTGTTTACTCCGCCGCTTGATACCAAGGTAGGCGGTGAACGCCCTACTGTTCAGCTCGTTGATGTTAAGGTGACAGGTAAAAATAAATATTCCTTTGGCTTTGACAGACTTGATAAGTGGATTGAGATGTGTGACAGATGTAATATCGAATACTATGAAATGAGTCATCTCTTTACGCAGTGGGGAGCAAAGCATGCTCCTAAAATTATTGCTGAAAAGAATGGTGTTCAAAAGAAAATTTTTGGCTGGCGGACCTTTGCGAGCGGTAAAAGATACCGTCTTTTCATTGAACAGTTTGCAAAGGCACTGACTGAATATATTGACAAAAAAGGAATACGTGAAAAGTGCTTTTTCCATGTGTCAGATGAGCCGGCACAATCTATGAAAAGAGCATATGCCAAGGCTGCCAAAATTGTCAGAGATAATTTTTCAGGTTTCAAAATTATTGATGCCTTGTCGTCATATGGTTTTTATAAAAACGGACTTATTGAGCTGCCGATACCGGCAAATGATCATATCGAACCGTTTATCGGTAATGTGCCTGAGCTGTGGACGTATTATTGCTGTGCACAGGGCAGTAAATTTGTGTCAAACCGTTTTTTTGCAATGCCGTCAGAAAGGAATCGTGTTCTCGGTCTCCAGCTTTACAAATTTAATGTTAAAGGCTTTTTGCACTGGGGCTATAATTTTTATTACAGTCAGTTTTCAAAAGCAGTTATTGATCCGTTTGAGGTAACGGACGCAGGCGGGAAATTCCAATCCGGAGACAGCTTTGTTGTTTACCCTGGTGAGGGAGGACAGCCTCTTGATTCACTAAGACTGCACGTATTCTATGATGCCTTTCAGGATATGCGTGCTTTGCAGCTGCTTGAAAGCAAAATAGGCTATGATAAAACACTTGCTATAGTTGAAGAAGGACTCGATAAGCCTATCAGCTTTACTGAGTATCCGCATGATGCCCACTGGCTTACAGATGTGCGTGAACGTGTAAATCAGGCAATTGCAGTATGTAATGCGCAGTAACCGAAAAATGCATGTTTGGAGAGTTGGAGTATGAAAAAGATTAAAGATTTTGCTGTTTTGCCTTTAACGCAGGTTTTAGTCGGTGTGATTGGCTTAATAATGAGTTTTACAGGCAGTTTGTCATGGTTTATAATTATACCTATATCACTTGTTATCTATATATTGGCAGGAAAGCTTTTTTCAAAAATTGAAAGCCAAAAGACAAAGGTAATATCTGCAATTGCTGCGTTTTTGCTTGTTGCTGCAGCCTGTATTGCCATACTTATCTCAGCTGAATACAGCAACAGTGATGATTTCTATATGCTTTTGTTTATCTCTCCATTTGCTCTTCCTGCAACATTTTTGGCTAATTTAATAACTGATTCGCAAATTTTAACTTATTCAATTGTAACACTATTATGTTCAGCTTGTCCTGTTCTGATTACAGCATTAGCTGCCAAAGTATTTAAGCAGAATAGAATTAAGGATATTTAATAATATATTGATATTGCATAAAGATATAACTTGTGCTAATATGTTTTGTGGAAAATTAAGGAGGATTTATACAATGAGAGTAGAAATTTCAGATAATATCAAATACATTGGTGCAAGTGTATATGACCTTGATTTATTTGAGAGTCAATACATTATTCCAAACGGAATGGCATACAATTCATACGTTATTCTTGATGATAAAATTGCAGTTATGGATACTGCCGATAAGCTTGTTGCCGATGAATGGCTTGATAATTTAAAGACTGCACTTGACGGCAGAACCCCTGATTATCTTATTGTTCAGCATTTAGAGCCTGACCATTCAGGCAATATTAAGTCTGTTTTGGAGCTTTATCCTGAGGTTAAGCTTGTATGCTCTGCAAAGGCTAAGGCAATGCTGCCGCAGTTTGCAGATGTGAATGAAGAGCAGATTATTACCAAAAACGAGGGAGATACTCTTGAGCTTGGCAGTCACACATTGACATTTATTATGGCACCTATGGTTCACTGGCCTGAGGTTATGATGTCATATGAGAGCAGCGAAAAGGTGCTTTTTTCAGCTGATGCGTTCGGTAAGTTCGGTGCAATTGATGCTGATGAAAAATGGACCTGTGAGGCAAGAAGATACTATTTTAATATTGTTGGTAAATATGGTGCTCCTGTACAGACTGTTCTGAAAAAAGCAGCAGGTCTTGATATCAAAACAATCTGTCCGCTCCATGGTCCTGTTCTTACTGATACAATCCCACAGGTGCTTGACCTTTACAACACATGGTCATCATATGAGCCTGAGGACGAGGGTGTATTTATTGCATATGCTTCGATTCACGGCAATACAGCCGAAGCTGCACATAAAATGAAAGAAATTCTTGAGGAAAAGGGCAGCCCGAGAGTTGCTATTGCAGATCTTTCAAGAGATGATATTGCTGAGTGTGTTGAGGATGCTTTCCGTCACAGTACATTGTTATGTATGGCTTCAAGCTATGATGGCGGTGTATTTGCTCCGATGGCTGATTATCTGCATCATCTTAAGAGCAAGGCTTTTCAGAACAGAAAGGTTGCACTTGTTGAAAATGCGTCATGGGCTGCATCTGCTGCAAGAGCAATGAAGGCTGAATTTGAGCAGATGAAAAATATTACCTTTGTCGGTGACGTTGTTACAATTAAAACAACAGTTAAGCCGGATGATATTGCAGCACTTGAAAAGCTTGCAGATGAAATTAAATAAATTTTAAAAAGATAAAAACAGCAGTTTTCCTTTTTTGGGGATTGCTGTTTTATATTATTCATTTGTTTTACTGAGGGTATTTATTTATTTGACAAATTGTGATATTTATATTAATATTGCATTAAATAATAAATAAAAATTATAATATATTTAATACACTCGGAGATATTTTATGACAGTTGTTTTTACAAATGCCCGTTTTATATCCCTTAATGAGGGCAATGATATATATTCAGTTATGGTTGTACATGGCAAGGAGATTGTTTATCTCGGCTATAATACACCAATGTGCTATGATGATGAAAAGGTAATAGATTTAAAAGGCGGATATGTTCTTCCGCTTATTAACGATAAGGTTTATTATGACACCTCTCACGCTGAATGTGAGGTGCTTGAAGAGGGGGCACAGGCAGATTTTTTAGTTATTGATAAAAATGTGCTTGCAGATGATAAACTGCAGATTTTAGAGGTTTATGTAAAAGGTAAAAAGAAGGTCTGATGGAATGGCCAAGTTATAATGATTTTGTGAGAATGTATTTTTATGTTAAAATACATTCTTTGTATTTATGCGATATATAAATTTTGGAGGAATGTTGTTTTGAAAAAGCTATTATCCGTTTTTTTATCATTATTAATGCTTTTGAGTATTACTGCAGGAATTGATTTTTCAGCATATGCGCAGAATAATACCTTTGAGATTTATGAGACAAATCCGATTTATTCATTTTTCGAAATTTCTTCGTCTGAGCAGAATTCAAAAAGAAAAGCATCTGCCAGAGCCGCTGCTGAAACAGATAAATCGGATGTTTTATACTCTGTTGAAGAGGCTGCAGACTATGTTCGCGAACATATGATAAGCCGTGAGGGGGAGATTATTGTCCAGCTGCAGAGCACTGAGGATGATTTTAACCTTCTTGTTAAGAGTATTTTTGAAGCAGCTATCAGTAATGATCTTTCAAAATGCAGCCTTGACGGAGATTATCTCAAATACAATTGGAGTAATTACGGTGCATCCGGACTTTACTATATTTATCCCGATTATTATTTGTATGAAATTACATTTAATATTGCATATAACACCACAGCTGCACAAGAGCTTGCTGTTCAAAATGAAGTTGAAAAAATAATCAGAGATAACAAACTTCAGCAAAAATCTGATTATGCTAAAATAAAATCGATTCATGATATAATTTGTGAAAGAATAAAATATGATTATGATAATATGAATAATCCTGATTACAGACTGCAGTTTTCGGCATATGCTGCATTGTTTGACGGCAAAGCAGTGTGTCAGGGCTATGCGCTGCTGTTCCATATCCTTACGAAGGAGCTTGGACTTGATACAAGGATTATTGCAGGTCCCGGCCATGCGTGGAATATTGTCAAGCTTGATGGTCAGTATTATGAGGTTGACTGTACATGGGATGATACAGGCTATGATAATCCTAATGCGTCTAACGGCGACTATTGGTCTAAGGGCAAGGTTATATATGATTATTTTCTTTGCGGCTCGACTGATTTTGAAGACCACACACGCGAGGATGAATATAATACAGCGGAATTCAACAAAGCATATCCGATGGCAAAAACAAAATATATTTGTTCTCATGCCCGGACAGTTTGGCAGACGGATGACGAAGCATCATGCAAAAATGGTTTTGTAAAAACTAAAATCTGCCTTAATTGTGAAGAGTTTTTTGATAAGCTTGTAATTTCACCACAGGAGCATAGCTATGAGGATATAATTGTTGTACCTACTAAAAATGAGCAGGGCTATACAAAGCATATATGCTCTGTATGCGGCGATACCTATATTGACAGCTATACAGGCTACGGGTCTGATAACAGTGCGTTGATTGCTGTTTTAAGTCAGATTGAGTCCTATTCAGCTGAGGATTATTCAGAAACCTCTTTTGATAATCTTTCTGCCGTGTATGAAAGATATTCATACCTTGCAGGTGAAAATGTATCACAGCGTGAAATTGACAAGGCTGTATTTGATTTGATTGTTGCCATATCAGATCTTGAGCCGTATTTCAATTTGTCAGTGTCTGCCCCAAACGGCAGCTTTACGATATCATATAATGATGAAACAAGTGCAGCGGCAAATCACAAATTATTGTTTGGTACAAGCGTCAGTTTGTCGGCAACATCTAAGAGCGGATATGAATTTATCGGCTGGTATGATGTAACAAATAATCTTTATTTTTCAGACCGGGCTGATTACACCTTTAAAATCACATGCAACACTAAGCTTAAGGCAGTATTTGTAAAAGAAAATTCTGCAACACTTACTTTTACAACCTACAGCAATTGGGTGCAGAAGAGTGTTACTAAAACTATTTCAGAATGGAACAATATAAACAGTATTGAAATGCTGTTGCCTGAGGTGCCATATAAATATGGCTATAGTAACGGCAGATGGGTTTATAATAATGCTGAAATTCTTGCAAGGCTCAGAACGGGCGAGAATGTTTCTTTAATTCCTGAATATGATGAGGATGATACTTCGCTGCCGACTCCGACTACTCGGATTGACGGTGTGCCGTCACTTGATTTGTATTATAAGTTTGACGAAAAGAATAATAACACTGCCTCCTTTGTAATGGCGGCAGGCATACCTGAT
>JAIDVA010000286.1 GCA_029059925.1 Eubacterium sp.
GAAATATTGCCGTTTGTTTATAATCTTTTTACCGATATCGGCAAGCATACATCTTATGCCAGCAGAGTTGTGTTCTGCAATCTGTGGCTTTTAAAGCCATTATTGCTGAAAATAATGACCATGATACCGCCTGCGGCGTCACTTGTCAGAACAACAACAGCCGTTACTATGGCATCAGGCTCGCCGGCAGCAAATGTTTTGCCGCAGAAGGCGAGTGTTACCGTGAATTTCCGTATTATGCCGGGGCAGACAATTGAGGATGTAAGACGTCATATTGAAAAATGTATCGGCGGCGAGGATGTAGAAATAGAATTCATAAAGGGCAAGGAACCGAGTCTTGTTTCACCAACGGATACAAGAGCCTTTAAAACGCTTGACAGACTCGCACTTGCAATAGATGAAAAAAATATTGTTGCGCCTTATCTTGTAATGGGTGGTACAGATGCTTATAATTATGAAAATGTGTGCAGCAATATTTATCGTTTTGCACCGTTTACTGTTGATACAGCACTTTTGCTTACAACACATTCAACAAATGAACGTATACCCGTTGCACAGGTGAAGCAGGGTGTAACATTTTTTAAACGTTATATTCGCATTATGACAGCAGAATAGGAGGATACGATGGATTTTAAAGAAAGTACATTTATGTACATAATCGGCGGCCTTGTTGTGCTGTTCGTTATTGCGCAGTCACTGTTTTTCCTTGTGCGTGCTGTTAAGCAGGGCAGGAAAATCGGACTAAGTAAAGAGGCAATACGCGGCACAATGACACAGTCGGCACTTTTCAGCATTACTCCGGCAATATCAATTGTAGCTACAATCTTATCACTTTCAGGTGCACTCGGTGTTGTTCTTCCATGGATAAGGCTTACAGTTATCGGTAATATTTCATATGAGGTGCCTGCTGCTGAATCTGCGATGGAGGCACTTGGATATACTGGCGGTCTCTCAGCAGAAATTACAGATCCTCTTGGTTTTTCAACTGCTGCATGGGTGATGACGCTCGGTTCGGTTATGCCGCTTGTTATTATTCCGTTTGCACTTAAAAAGATACAAAAGGGTATCGGTAAGGCAGTCAATAAAAATACTGCCTGGGCAGATACAATGAGTGCGGCAGCTTTTATCGGACTGATCAGTGCCTTTGTCGGCAGAGCAATCGTTGGTCAGGGTGACAAGGCAGTACTTGGTGATGGTGCAGGTGTGTTGTCCGTTAGTGCACTTGTGATTTCAATGCTGGTAATGCTTTTGTTTATGCAGATACAAAAGAAAAAGGAAATTAAATGGCTGCAATCTATGGCAATGCCGCTTGCAATGTTTATAGCAATGGGTGCAGTGATGCTTATTGCACAGGTTTTGCCGGCAGATATTGCGTGGCTTGAATGGAGGGGTTAATTATGGATAAGTATAATGAAAGAACCCACCTCTATGGCAAAATATGGGTTATAACCGCTTTATTCGGCTTTATAATGATTCCTCTTGCAATCAGTGCCCATTTTAATGCATTCCCTTCTGCCGGTGTAGTCTTCAAGGGATTAGCACCGATTGCACTTCTGTTTTATCCTACTGCAGTCATTGAGGTTATAACATATACTCCGCTGCTTGGTTCGGGTGCTACATATATCAGCTTTATTACCGGCAACATTACGAATCTTAAACTGCCGTGTGCACTGTCGGCGATGGATTTGGCAAAGGTGCGTGCAAACAGTGACGAGGGTGAAATATTATCAACAATTGCCGCTGCAACCTCGTCGATCGTTACAACAATAATTATTGCGGCAGGTGTACTGCTTTTCAGCCCTATATTGCCATATCTTACATCTGGGGAGTCCGTTTTTGCACCTGCCTTCAGTCAGGTTGTACCGGCACTTTTCGGAGCACTTGGTATGAGTTATTTTGCAAAGCATTTCAAAATTTCGGTCGTTCCGATTGCAGCGGTGTGTCTTATGCTTTTGTTTAAAGGTGATCTGGCAGTTGGCGTTTTGATTCCTGTAGGTGTTGTAGTGTCGCTGCTTTCGGCTCATATTATGTTTAAGAAGGGTATAGTAAAATAGTACTATAATATAGGTATAATAAAAGATTGAGGATAAGGCTGTTATTCTCAATCTTTTTTATATTTGTTTACGATATTGTCAAAGTGTTATCAATTAATTGTTATTTTCTACAAAGTTCCAAAACAATCATTGACAAAAAAATAAACAATACTATAATATAA
>JAIDVA010000287.1 GCA_029059925.1 Eubacterium sp.
GTTTGTTTAAATAACAGAAATCAAAAAATGTACTTGAATAATCGGTAATCATTAATGCACTTTGTGTAAATAACTCCTGATAATTTATGCTGCCGTTTGCTACTTTGAAAATTTCATTTTCAAAAAAACAATCTGTTTTGTCATAATGTAGTGGGTGCAGACAGAATTTACCCGAGCATCCGTTATCTTTCATTACTTTCAGCAGTCTTTCATCATTAATCAGTTTGTTGTAAAACCTGCAATACTCGCTTTGCAAAAACAGCATTTTTCCCTGCTCTTCATCAAGCTTGACTGTAGCTAAGTTGATGCTGCGCCTCCATGTAGGCATAATTATAATTTGCTTTTTTTTATTGCCTTTCAAATTATACAGTCTATCAAATCTTGATAAGCCTGTCAGCTTAACTGCAGATTCATCAAGGTCATAATCACCGTTTATAATGGATTGCTGTTCTGATTTGGCCGATGTTATGAACAAATCTATTTTTTTGTTTCGTTTATTGAGCCATGAAGACAAATCATCTTTTATAATGCCGTGCTGTAAAAATACAAAATCAAATTTAAACAGGTTGTAATAATATTTGTATTCCCCTACAGCAAAAGCATTAAGATTTTCTTCGTTCGCCTGTGAAGAGATTATTTTATCAGCAAGCAAAAAGTGCAGTTTATATTTCAGCGTATTGCTGTAAACCGTCTTCCCAATTGATTTGATTTTTTCAGCATCAGGTGAATCCTTGCTGATTACGAATTCATAATCAATGTTTTCAGGCCTTTTTTCGCAAAGATATCTGAAAAACGTTTCTCCGTTATCATTAGCAATATCCATTCGATCGCTGATAATCCATAATGGCCTTTTTTTGAAAGGTTTTATAAGCTGATACAAAAAGCGAATAAAGGCCGCTTTTTTATTGCTTTTGTATACCCATTTATTAAAGCTTTTGTTCAGCTTTTTTTCTGCCTTTCGTATATTGTTAGGCTTTACAAATTTTATACCCTTTTCGGTTGGAATATAATAAAATTCATCCAATATATTGTAAGCAACAGGGCATTGGATTGTGCTGAACATTTTTCTTCCGCCGCAGTGCATTGCCATATTGGTTTTTGTATCACCGAAATATAAACGCGGATATATCCAACGTGTGCTTTTTTCTTTAAATGCCTCATCAAAAGGTATTCTTGAAATGAATTGGTAATTTGTATATTTTTTTCCGAACATCGTGTTCTCATAGCTGTGAGGGAAAATTTTCAGTTCGGTAGGGTACTCCTTGCCGGCAAAAGATAGCACAAAATCGGTTGTACAGTCGGCATCTATAATCCAGGTCTTAATCAGGCCTTCAACAATCAGTTCACCATTTTTGTGTTCAATACTGTATATTTCGCAATGGTCCGGATTTTTAGGTATTTTTGTTATTGTAGCATCACAAAGATACATAAATTTATTCTTTGCGTTATATGTGAATTTGCTTGTGATGTCTTTATTATATTTCAATCTGAGCATGGCAGACTTTTTGAAAAACGATCTGTGAAACCGATTGGTAAGAATGCGTTCATCATCAACATAAGAGAGCACGTACGCCAAGTCATTACAGTATTCGTCAAATTGCTCCTGTGATAAAATGTCAGGCTTAGGACTTCCGACACGCCAGCCAATGTCGTAAATAAGTAAAGTCTGAATATATGGTATAACCTCACCATATATTTCTTTTGATTCTTTTATAAGACGTTTATAAAATTTATCAATAGTTTCCCCGTAAAATCGGATGTTAATTTCTTTAGTTTGGATGGCAGATGTTTTTTGAAGTCTTTTTCTATAGTTATGCTGCGTATTTGCAATTGCGCCGAACTTACCTGCTTTGAGAATGAGACGATTAAGGAATAGGGCATCTTCGCCTAAAATCATATTCTCTTCAAATTGTATTGTCTTTGCAACTTCTGTTTTAAAGAAAGATGATGTAACATGAAGATGAATTGAATTATATTCCTCCTCATCCTGAATGTTAA
>JAIDVA010000288.1 GCA_029059925.1 Eubacterium sp.
TATTTACCGCTTCGCCTGTGATTCGCTTTTTCTTGTCAAGATAGCTGCCGAAAATTTCCATGGCACCGATACCGATCCTAAGTGTAACGAATTCGTGGCTCATAGCGGCGAATACGGAGGTGCCTATGCCATTTTGTACCACTGTATTGAAATCAGGCACAAGATAAAATTTAATACCCTCTGACGCATTGGGCAGGAACACGGAATGTACTGCAAGTGCTATCATAAGAATGATGAGTAATGACATCATTATTTTTGTAACCTTTTCAACACCGTTTTTAACACCAAGTGCACATATACCGAAGGAAACGATTATTGCAACCAGTGCCCAGATGCCCATTGTCATAGGCTGTGAAAGCATTGTGGAAAAGACATTTGCCACACCATCGGCGTCAAGCCCTGTCATTTTACCTGTCAGCTCAAGATAAGCGTAGTACAGCATCCATCCGCCTACCATTGTATAAAACATCATAAGCAGAATACTGCCGAGAATGCTTATCCATTTAAAGGCGTGCCATTTTGTGCCTTTTGGCTCAAGCTTTTCAAAAGCCTTGCCCATTCCAAGCTGACTGGCTCTGCCGACACTAAACTCGCAAACAAGAATAGGCATACCTAAAATAATTAAGAATATCAAATACATTACAATAAATGCAGCACCGCCGTACATTCCGCATATGTAAGGAAACTTCCACACGTTGCCGATTCCGACTGCGCATCCTGCCGAGACAAGTATGAATCCCAGCCTTGATGCAAATTTTTCTCTCTCTGCCATAAAAAACCTCTCAAATTGTTATTTTAAACAATTATATATTGTTTTGCGGTAAATTTCAACAGTAACGTCGTTGTAATGTTTTTAATAGACATAGAATAGGGATTTGTTGGCGAAATATTGCCAAAAGAGGGAATTGGAATATTAATTTATACATAATACTGTGATTGTGCTGACCATAATTGATAGTATTTGCCTTCTGTGTTTTGTACAAGCTCATCGTGTGAGCCCTGCTGGACAATTCTGCCGTCATCAAATACAAGAATATGATTGCAGAATCTGCACGAGGATAAGCGGTGCGAAATGTATATTGCCGTTTTATCGCCGACAAAGCTGTTGAATCGCTGATAAATTTCAAATTCCGATATCGGATCAAGTGCAGAGGTTGGTTCGTCGAGAATGACGAACGGTGCATCCTTATAAAGAGCCCTTGCAAGTGCAAGCTTTTGTGCTTCGCCACCCGAAATTTCAATGCCGTTATCATCAAAATCTTTATAAATTATACTGTTTTCTTTGTCAGTCATTTGTTCAACACGTTCTTTAACACCTGCCTTGTCAAGACAGTCATATAGCTTTTCTTTGTCATATTCAAGCGAGGTGGTGACATTCTGTGACAGTGGTACGGAAAATAATTGGAAATCCTGAAATACAACTGAAAACAGGCTCATATATTCATTCAAATCATATTTTTTGATGTTGATGCCGTTGAGCGTTATCTCACCGTCGGTTACATCATACAGCCTGCAAAGCAGCTTAATAAAGGTCGTTTTGCCTGAGCCGTTTTTGCCCACAACTGCCATATGCTGACCGATTTCAAGCTTCGCATTGAAATTTTTTAAAATATATTCATCCGTGCCCGGATATTTGAAGGATACATTTTTAAATTCAATATCATATCGGTTGTCATTGCGCTTTTCAACAGGCAGTGTGCCGATATGCTTTCTCTGTGGTGTTTCAACAATTCTTTTTAGGTATGAGATATGCTCTGTTGACATGCCGAGAATTGATGAAATCTGTCCGATTAAATTTATACCCTCGGCTATCTGTAGTGATGCCCCGAGAAATAACACAAATGAACCGATACCAAACATACCTGCATATGCCTTAATAGCAACAAACAGATAAAACATACCCATTATAATCATCTGAAATACCATTAATATGCTTGTGAATTTTGCCTGACTGTCAAAGGACTTTTTGTCCCACATATAAAGATCATTTAATGATTCATTCCTTTTTTTGAGTACAGTTTCTTGCGCATTGTAAATTCTGATTTCCTTGCCGTTCTGATATTTTAGCGGAAAGTTATACCAATAACTGAATATGCCGAACAGAGTATTGAATTTAAGCGTTAATCCGTTCATTATTTTCGAGTATTTATTTCCGATAAGTATCATAAAGAATCCGATGAATACAACCGAAACAGCGAGAATTACAAGCGGCTTATAGGATGTTAAGAACGATGAATTATCAATTTCAAAGCATTTTATAATCAGCGGTCCTACAAGTATGAGTGAAAACATAAGCGACAGTATTCCTGTTATAAAATTGCCAAAGAGAAACCACATATTGGCGAATATACCATAGTTGTTCTGATACACAACCTTGTATGCCTTAACGGCAGTCTGAAAATCAACATCCTCAAGTAACTCATAATCCTTATTCACGATGCTTTCTTCAAACACCTTGCCCTCATATATGTGAAGCAGCTCTGTTTTGTCATCCATTGCACGGTCAGTCAGATGTCTTGCAAATTCAAATACTGCAATCAGCACTGCCATAGTAATACCGTAAAGGATAAGTGTTTTTATGTCTTTTGAGCCTGTAAGCTCATCTACTATTTTTGCAGAGAAAAAGGTGGGAATAAGCGGAAGGATTGCATTGCAAAGCCATTTTAAAACTGCAATGGGATAAATGCTTTTGTCAAATTTATTGCATAAAGCAAAGGCAAAACGCAGACAGTCGATTTTTTCTTTAAAAGTCATAGTCCTTCTCCTCTCTGTAGTAATAGCTTTGCATTTCATACATTCTGAAATAATCGCCCCTGCGTGCTATAAGCTCTTCGTGTGTTCCGCTTTCGGCAATCTGACCATCCTTAAGATATAAAATGCGGTCGCAAAAGCGTGTTGAGGACAGCCTGTGTGAAATATAAAAGGCGGTTTTATCCTTGGTTAAATCATTGAATTTGATATACAAATCATTTTCGGCAATCGGGTCAAGTGCTGCAGTCGGCTCATCAAGAATGATAATCGGTGCATCCTTGTAAAGTGCTCTTGCAAGAAACAGCTTTTGCAGCTCACCGCCCGAAAGGTCAATGCCGCCCTTGTTCAGCTCCTTGTCAAGCATCGTATCGGCTCCGTTTTCGAGTGTACAGATTTTATCGTAAAGTCCTGCCTTTTTTAGTGCGGCGGTCACTCTGTCTTCATCTGTATTGCAGGATAGTGACACGTTTTCATAAATGCTTGCCGGCAGGCTGAAGGCGTCCTGAAATACTGCCGAAAACAGCGAAAAATACTGGCTCACAGGCATATCGGATGTACTTATACCATTAATTAGAATCTCGCCATCGTCAGGCTTATATAAGCCTGAAAGCAGCTTCATGCAGGTGGTTTTGCCGGCACCGTTTTCACCCACAATCGCAAGCTTTTCACCGCTGCTGACCTTAAAGGATATGTTTTTTATTACAGGCAGTTCTTTGTTATAGGAAAAGGATACATTTTTAAATTCAACCTCGCATGCCTTATCCTTGTCAATGGGCACAGGCGGCTTGGTGTCATCCATTTCCTCAAGTGCCATAAACTCACGCAAATCACTGCACATCAGACAATTCTTTTTTATATCCTGAAAATCAAGTGCAATGCCTTTTATCCAAATTGAAAAAGCGTTCAAAATTCCGAAATAAAACGCAAAGTCACTTACGCTGATTTTGTTTTTTAACACACCGCTTATCAGAAAATACATGGTTGCACCCTCTCTGATAAGGATAAGTACCATTTCAAGCAATCTGTATTTTGTAAAGCTCTTAAAAAATACCTTTCCGATATCGGCACGGTCACCGATTAAAATATCCAGCATCGGGGAGAACCAGGAGGATATATTGAATATTCTGATATCCTTTGCCGCTTTAATCTCGGTTGGTTTGTTCAGTGTAAAATAGTTGACCTTTTGATAAACCGGAATTGTTTCATCATTATATTCTTTTTCATTGTCTGCAAGATGTGAAAAAATATAAAATGTGCATAAGCCTACAATCAAAAGCAGAAGACTGATTTTGAAATTGACATACAGAAAAATGGCACAGGCAGAGAATACACCGATAAAATCAAAGAACAGCTTTTTGTACTGATATACTGCAGCAGATATACCTCGGTTTATATATCCTGTCATGCGTTGTGCCTTTTCAAGCATTTTACGTTTTTGTCTGCTTTCTATGTTTTCATAAGGTATGTTCATACTGTGCAACAGTATTTTTGATTGGAATTCATATCTTATTTTATCTCTTTTTAATGCAAGCCTTGTTTCAATAAAGTCCCTTGCAATATTTGCTATAGCCGAAAGTATAACAAAAATGCCAACGGATATGAAAATTCTGTTCAGCTCACCGTCTGCTTCAAGAATGTTCAAAAGCATTTTCAAAAGCACGGTTGACATAAGCGGTGCAACAACGGCAGGCAGCGCATAGAGCATCATAAGCGGTATGGTTTGTCTGTCAATCCTGTGTATTTCGCTGAGCATATATTTGCTGTTGTCAAAAACAGAATACTTGGTTTTGTTCTTCATCTTATCACCTCGTGTTGATAGTATCACACTTTCAGCAGGAATATAAAAAATACGCACGAACGGTATGGATTTGTGCGTGAATGGTTAATCGTGTATGTTTTTTGTTGTTTTATAAGATATTTTTTAAAGCGAAATCATAATCTCGGTTGCAAAAACATCTGTCTCGTCCTGTCGGTTAATATAACCGCCGTATTTTGAAACGATTTTGTCAATTCGTTTGAGACCGAAGCCGTGGTTTTCATTCTTGGTGGTGAAATAGATTTTGCCTTCCTTTTTGATTTCTCCGCCGACCGAATTTGATATGGATATATAAAGCTGCTGCTTTAAAAGGCCGATATAAATTCTGATAAAGCGTTTGTCACTGTCCTCAAGCTTACAGCAAGCCTCAATTGCATTGTCAAGCAGATTGCCTATAATAACGCAGATATCCGTGTCACTTACTCTGATTTTTTCGGGAACGGCGGCTGTGGCATCAATGTGGATATCCTTTGACTGAGCAAGGGATATTTTACTGTTTAATATTGCATCCACCATAACATTGCCTGTTTTTAGAACAGTATCAACAGTTGTAAGGTCCTTATTCAGCTCGTTCAGATAATTACCAAGCAGCTTATAATTGCCCTGCTCAAGATGAATTTTCATCGTGGCAATATGATTTTTATAATCATGGCGCCATCCGCGCATCTGACGGTACATATTCTCAACCTCGTTATAATGCTTTTGCAGCAAATCGTTCTGATAGCTTTCAAGCTTTTTCTCGGAATAGCGTTTGATTGCAAGCCGGATTGAAACAGTCAGCAAAACTGCGAAAAGTATGGCTGCAATAACAATGATTACTATGATTTTGGTATTCATTAATGTATTATCTCCTGTAAAATGCAATGAAAGCACTGTTAAAATCGTTATAGATTCGTCTGCTGATTGGGATTGATGAACCATTATCCATAACGGCATCATATTTTTTAATTGAATTGATATGCTTTATATTTACAATATATGAGCGGTGACATTTGTAAAAATCATCGCTGAGCTTTTGTTCAATACTGCTGATGCTTTCGTTTATAAAAAACTCTCTGTCATTCATCACAACTTTGGTTTTGTGAGAAAAAGCTTCTGAATATATGATATCATCAATTGCAACAGCGATGCTGCCTTGCTCGCTTTCAAGTATAATGCGTTTTTGTGAAGTGGATTTTTTGCGCGAGGTGTTCAGGCATTCGAACAGCTTAACCTCATCAACAGGCTTTAAAAGATACTGAACCGCACCAACGTCATAGCCGTCAAAAACATAGTCCGATACAGCGGTAATGAATATGATTACGGCATCATCATTAAAGCTGCGTATTCTTTTTGCAAGCGAAATTCCGTTTTCACCATCCATTTGTATATCAAGCAGCAAAATATCAAAGCCGCCGGGGGTATAATCAAAAAGTAATTCTTCTGCACTTTTATAGAGCGAGATTTTGTTTTTTCCGTTTGTGTTGTTGCTCCACTTTTTTACAAGTGAACAGATGTATTCAAGCTGCAGCAAATCGTCATCGCAGATTGCTATGTTCATAATCTCACTCCTTTACTTTTTTGCAGTCCATATAAAAATATTATCACAAAAGGCGGGTTTTAGCAATCAATAATGTGCCTCAAAATAATTTTTGCAAAATTTTCGAAAAAGTATTGACATTTGCCGTAAACGGCATTTATAATGATATGTGTTAAGAGCAAGGGTGTTCCGATTAGTCGGAGCACCCCCTTTTTTGTATATACTGCTGATATTTCAAAACAAATATCTAAGAGGTATAGTGTTTTATTATCAATTTGCACAATGGAGTGTATTTTGCCGCATTTAATGGCGAAATACACTCTTTTTCTTTTTATTAAAATCTGATTGCGGCTTGTTTTGATAAAAAGAATAAATAAATCTCTGTATATAGCAAGAATAGGAGGAATAATTATGGAGGCTATTTTAGAGACAGTGAATGGTGAAATTTTCGGCATCTGGTTTTTAATCGGTGCTGCGCTTGTGTTCTTTATGCAATGCGGCTTTGCAATGGTTGAAAGCGGTTTTACCAGAGCAAAAAATGCGGGCAACATCATTATGAAAAATCTTATGGATTTTTGTATTGGTGCCGTAATGTTTATATTGTTGGGCTTTGGTCTGATGATGGGTGAGGAGTGCCTGGGCGGTTTAGTTGGCATGCCTACACTTGGCGTATTTACCGACTATGCTAACTTTGATTGGTCAAACTTTGTGTTTAACCTTGTATTCTGTGCAACTGCCGCAACAATTGTATCGGGTGCAATGGCTGAGCGTACAAAGTTTATTTCCTACTGTATATATTCCGGTTTGATTTCGGCAGTTGTTTATCCGATTGAAGCGGGCTGGATATGGAATCCAAACGGCTGGCTTGTTACACGCGGTTTTCACGATTTCGCAGGCTCAACCGCCATTCATATGGTTGGCGGTATTGCTGCATTTATCGGTGCAGCTATACTTGGTCCGCGTATCGGCAAGTATAAGGTTGATAAGAAAACGGGCAGGAAAACAGCTAAGGCTATTCCCGGTCATAACCTGACAATCGGTGCACTTGGCGTATTCATTCTTTGGTTTGGCTGGTATGGTTTCAACGGTGCTGCCGCAACAAGTGTTGATTCACTTGCTTCAATATTTGTAACAACAACGCTTGCTCCGTCAATCGCAACAGTAGTTGCTATGATTTTTACCTGGATTAAGGATGGAAAGCCTGATGTTTCCATGTCGCTTAACGCATCACTTGCAGGTCTTGTTGCTATCACGGCATCCTGTGACTGCACAGATGCACTCGGTTCAATCGTCATTGGTGCTGTATCGGGTATTCTTGTAGTGGCTGCAGTTGAATTTATTGACAAGAAATTACATATTGATGATCCTGTAGGTGCTGTGGCTGTTCACATGGTTAATGGTATCTGGGGTACGTTTGCAGTCGGTCTGTTTTCGACGGGTGCAGATGATGTCGGCAAAGGCTTATTCTACGGCGGCGGATTTAAGCAGCTTGGTATTCAGACCTTAGGCTTTGCTTGTGTGGCCGCATGGACAGCTGTAACAATGACTTTTGTATTTTTTGCAATCAAAAAGACCATTGGTCTCAGAGTGTCAGTCGAGGAGGAGCTTGCAGGCCTCGATTCAACAGAACACAATCTCCCATCGGCATATGCAGATTTTATGCCTGTAGGCGGTGCAGTGCTTGCATCTGCTTCTGTTGCTGCAAGTGCTCCTGCGGCATCTGTTGAGAAGGCGGTCCCTGTTGAGACCTACACAACAAAAACAGATGCTAAGCTTACAAAGGTAGTTATGATATTCAACCCTGCTAAGTTTGAGGAAATCAAGGAATCTATGAACTTAATCGGTGTAACCGGTATGACGGTTACAAATGTAATGGGATGCGGTACGCAGAAGGGTCATATCAGAAAATACCGTGGTGTTGAGATTGAGGAAATGAATCTCAATCCTAAGATGAAGCTTGAGATGGTTATTTCAGAAGTGCCTGTAAATGCAGTTGTTGAAACAGCTCGCAAGGTACTTTACACAGGAAATATCGGTGACGGTAAAATCTTTATTTATGATGTTGAAGATGTTGTTAAGGTTCGTACAGGTGAGCATGGTTATGATGCTTTACAGGGCGAGGATGATGTGTAATAATCACTGAAAAAAGACTCTGTCGTGTGAATACGGCAGAGTTTTTATG